>JAOPXW010000027.1 GCA_025964935.1 Friedmanniella sp.
AGGCCGAAGCAGAGCCCGTACGGGAGGGCGAGGGCGACCACCCACCGCAGGGTGGCCGGCAGGTCGTGTCGCTGGGCCCACCGCGTCCGCCACGCCAAGGCCCGGACGGGCAGGGCCACCGAGACGAGGTTGCCGATGCCGAGCCAGGTCAGGATCGGGAACAGGACCCCGCCCAGGGTCAGGCCGAGCGCCGACGCGGACTCGGTCCGCAGGGTCAGGACCGCGGTCACGAGCAGCAGCGGCACCCCGACCACCAGCAGCAGAGCCCCGTTCTTCACCATCAGAACCCGCCCGAGGCCGGTCCCCGAAGCGAGGTGGTGTCGCACCCGGCCGGCGTCGGCGCCCAGCACGTTCGTGGTGGTCACGTCAGCCAGGATGAAGCTGGCGAAGTACGACCCGACCAGCACCGCCCAGTCGCGGTCGGACTGCCCGGTGAGCGGAGCGACGACCAGGTACGCCAGCGAGAGCGCGAGGTTCAGGGCCAGTCCCCCCAGCCAGGCCCACGGCCGGGCCAACGATCCGCGCAGGTCCGCGGCCACCTGCCGGAGGAGGTGGTCCGGGCCCAGCCCACGGATCGGCCCGGCCAGGCGGGCGCAAAGCCCTCCGGTGAGGGCGTACGGGAAGGTCACGGCCTCAGCCTCGCCCGCCCGGCCCGGCGCCGGCTGTGGGTTGGCTGGGCGCCGGCTGTGAGCCGCGGCCCGCCCGGTGACCGAGCTCAGTCAACCCCGATGTCCTCGTTCCACAGGGCCGGGTGGGCCGCGATGAAGTCGGTCATCATCTGGACGCAGCCGGGGTCGTCCAGCACGACGACCTCGACCCCGTGCTCGGCCAGCCAGTCGTGACCGCCGACGAAGGTGCGGGACTCCCCCACCACGAGGCGGGAGATGCCGAACTGGCGGACCAGGCCGCTGCAGAACCAGCAGGGCGACAGGGTGGTGACCATCGTGGTCCCGCGATAGCTGGCCTGGCGCCCGGCGGCGGTGAAGGCGCTGGTCTCCCCGTGCATGGCCGGGTGGCCGTCCTGGACCCGGCGGTTCCGGCCGCGGCCCAACAGGGTGCCGTCGGCGGCGAACAGCGCCGCCCCGATGGGGATGCCCCCCTCGGCCCGACCCGCCCGTGCCTCGGCGAGGGCCACGGCCAGCCGCTCGGCGTCGGAGGTCGTCGGCCGGTCCGCACCGGCTTCCGTGCCGCTCATGCCCGCCCACTCGAGGCGAGGCCGAGAGCCCGACGGTTCAGCGGGCGGTAGAGCACGGCGTACAGGACGGCGGCGAGGACGAAGCCGACCAGCGCCGTCAGGTCGCCCACCTCCGGGAACGCGGAGGGCACCGGGCCGACGTACTTGACCTGGTTGCAGAACAGCAGCACCGACACCAGCAGCGCGGCACCCATGGCGATGGGTCCGGCCAGGTTGACGTGCCGCGGGAAGGTGGCGATGGCTCCGAAGTCCTGGCCGCGGCGCAGGAACCGGTCGACGAAGACCACCCCGAGCCAGGGGGCCACCCAGTAGGCGATCACGAGCAGGAACGCCTCGTAGTCCGCGCCGGCGTTCTGGAGCCCGAAGAAGCCCAGCAGCAGGCCGATCAGGCCGAAGCCCAGGGCCACGATGGCCCGAGCCCGAGCCAGGGGCACCCGGAAGCCCAGGGCCATGAACGACATCGCCCCCGAGTAGACGTTGAGCACGTTGGCGGCGACGGCGCCCAGGCAGACGGCCAGCAGGGTGGCCTTGCCGATCACCGTCGGCAGCAGGGCGGTGAACGAGGCCGGGCTGACCTCGGTCTGACCGGCGGTCACGATCGCCGCTCCGGCGATCTCCAGCAGGCAGCAGGACACGAACACCCCGACCGCGGAGTAGACCGCGACGGGCAGCTTCGGAGTCGAGGCGGGCAGATAGCGGGTGTAGTCCGAGGAGTACGGGTTCCAGCCCGCCGAGTAGCCGAACGCCGCCCCGGCGGTGATCAGGAAGCCCCCGACCGTGGGCGGCTCGTTCTGGGTGAACGCCGGCATCGACGGGTCCGCCTGGCTCAGCACGATCACCGCGGCCACCACGAAGATGACGGCCAGGACCGGGAACGCGTAGCGCTCGAAGGCGTGCACGAGGTTGTGCCCGAAGAAGGCCACCACGAGCTGCGCGGCCACCACGAGGACCAGGCAGAGGGCCGAAGGCAGGCTGGTGAGAGCGGACAGGGCCAGCGCGCCGCTGATGCTGTTGACCGCGAACCAGCCGATGCCCGCGGTCAGGGCGTTGAGACCCGCGGGCAGGATGTTGCCGCGGAAGCCGAACGCGGTCCGGCTGAGCACCATCTGGGCCAGGCCGTCCCGGGGTCCCCAGGTCGACAGCACCCCCAGCGACACCGAGCCCAGCGCCGTACCGAGCACGATCGCGGACACAGCCTCCCAGAAGGTCAGGCCGAACGCGAGCACGCTCAAGATCCCGACGGCGACGGTGGCGAACTCCATGTTGGGTGAGGACCAGGTCCAGAGCAGCTGCAGCGGGCGTCCGTGGCGCTCGCCGTCCGGGATGGCCTCCACCCCGCCGGGCTCGACGGCGACGACCCTGGTCCCGTACGCCAGCTGCGCCTCGGTGATGTCGTTCTCGTGCACTGTGGACATGGCCACGCTCCCGTCCTGCGGTCCGCACCGCCGTTCTTCGGCCCGCGGGCCACCTGCATTCTGGTCAGGCCGCGTTTCCGGGCCGGTGCGGTCAGGTTACGAGATGACGCGGCCCGCCGGGACCAACGTCCCGGCACGGAGGACCCATCGGCGGTGGCCGGGGGCGCCGGACGGGGTGAGGCTGGGAGGGCATCCCCACGACCAGGAGACCGCGACATGAAGATTCTCGTGACCTACGCGAGCCGGATGGGCTCGAACGCCGAGATCGCTGAGCGCATCGGGCAGCAGCTGACCGCCGCCGGGCACCAGGTCGAGGTCGTCGGCTGCACCCGGGCACCCTCGGTCGAGGCCTTCGACGCGGTGATCCTCGGCAGTGCGCTCTACGTCGGCCGCTGGGAGCGCTCGGCCCTCCGGTGGCTGGGCGCCCAGGGCCCCCTGCTGCGCGGACGGCCGACGTGGCTGTTCCAGAGCGGCCCGTGCGGTGAGGGCTTCGACCTCGGCGCCGTGAAGGTCCCCCGGGCCGTCCGTCGGCTGACCCACCGGCTCGGGCTGCAGCCGCCGGTCACCTTCGGTGGACGGCTCGACCCGCAGCTCACCACGACCCGGGTGGCCCGCTGGATGGCCACGGGAAGCTACGCCGGTGACTTCCGCGACTGGGAGCAGATCGCCGCCTGGACGGCCAAGGTGGCGGTCCAGCTCGGGCACCCGCACACCGGGTCGCCGTTCCGGATCCTGCCCGACCTCTCCTACGTCCCGGTCGAGCCGCCCAGCGATCCCGATCCCCGCCCTGAGGTGGGGTAGAGCGCGCCGGCGTCAGCGCAGCGGCGAGTACGCCGTGGGCGCCAGGAAGACGCTGTCGATCCTGGCCACCAGCGAGCCGTCGACCTCCGAGGCGGCCTTGGCCTGCTGCCAGTCCGGGTCGGCCCGGAACGCCGTCCACGCGGCGTCGGCGGCCGGCCGGTCGGGGAAGGCGAGCAGGTAGAGGAGGGCCGTGCCGGTGTCGGGACCCTCGGTCGGGGTCCAGAAGGCGACGACCTCCATCCCGTGCCGGTCGAAGAGGGCCAGGGTGTGGTCGACGAACCGTCGCTCCAGGTCGGCGAACCGACCCTCGGTGGCGTAGTAGGTGCGGAGCTCGAAGACTCGACCGTCAGACATGGGACCTCTCGTGGTGCGGGGCGGACCGCCCACGCTAACCCCCGGGCCCGGGCGCCGGGCGGGCCGCCTCGGGACCTGCCGGGTTGCGGTCGGGGCGCGCGATCACCAGC
>JAOPXW010000031.1 GCA_025964935.1 Friedmanniella sp.
TCGAGCTCGTCGAACATCTCGTTCGTCATCGCGTTGTAGCGGGCAGGCCGGTTGAGCGCCAGGACGACGACTCCCGGCGTGGGCTCGCTGAGCAGCAGCGTCTGGTACGTCTCGGACAGGACCTTCATGCGTCGCGCTCCTCAGGTCTAGGTCGCAGCCGTGGGACCGCCCACCTGAGCACAGGTGCTCGACGACCTCGGGCCGTTCACGGCGGTGACGTCTCGCTCCGGCACGACCTCTGGTCGGCGGTTGCCAGGGCGTTGTGCTGAACGCCACGTTAGTTTGGTCTGACCCTTTACACAAGGGTCTGAGCCGGCGTCCGGGTCACGGCGTCGCCGCCGCGGATCGCTGCCCGCGGAAGGCGTCGATGATCTGGACCGTCGCGGACTCGAGCTGGTCTGGCGTCAAGCCCCATGCGGGCGCAGTCAGCGCCAGGTGGTCGTAGTCCCGGGCGTGCTCTGCGACCCGCCGGCCGAGCTCCTCGGGCCGACAGGCCACGGCGATGGCGTCTATCGCCTCGTCCGGCACGGCGGCGATGAGCGCGGCGGTGTCACCGGCCCGCGCCGCCGCGCGGATCTCGTCCTGCGCGGCCGACCAGCCGTGCAGCGCGAACAGGCGGTCGTAGACCCGCGAGGCTGCGTACTGGCCGATCGAGAAGGCGATCTGGTCGCGAGCGACCTGCTCGTCTTCCCCGACGGCGCACATGAGGATGCCCATGCGGGTGATGTCGCCCCGGGAGCGGCCGCTGGACTCCGCGCTCGCGGTGAGCTCGGGCTCCACCACCTCGTGCACGTACTTCGCGGTGAACATCGGGTGACCGACCAGGCCGTCCGCGACGCGGCCGACGACGCGCATCATCAGCGGGTTGATCCCTGCGATCCAGATCGGCAACCGCTCCTGGAGCGGCGGCGAGCTCCCCGCCGTCGGCTTGAGGTCCAGGTGGTAGAAGCGCCCGTCGTGCTCCACGGGCCCTTCGTGCAGCTTCCACAGCTTGCGCAGGACCTCAACCAGCTCCTCCATCCGTACCGCAGGCGCCTCACCGGAGACACCGTGCCAGTCCCTCATCATCGTGGCCGTCCCGTTGCCGAGGCCCAGGGTGAGGCGACCGCCCGACAGGTCGTCCAGGTCCCGTGCCTCGGCGGCCCACATGAGCGGGCTCCGGCCGACGCCGTAGGCGATGTTCGACCCGACACGCACACGCTCCGTGGCGAGCGAGTAGACCGCCATGGGTACGGTGGCTGACCGGTTGTACAGCTCGCTCGTCCAAATGGAGTCGAAGCCGGCCGCCTCCGCGGCGGTGGCCATCTCGGCCCCGCGGGTGAACCGCCGGGGACCAGCGCCACCCGAGAGGAGCGTCACCCCGTAGGCTGTCACCCGGCACCCTGCACGACGGCGCGGGACGTCAGCCAGGCCGAGATGAGCGCTGGGTCGACGCCCCAGTCGGCGAGAGCGGAGCCGGTGTGCTCACCGGGGAGCGGCGGCTCCCGGTCGACGGCGGCTGGAGTGCGGTTGAAGCGAGGCACGGGAGCAGGCTGGACGAGGCCGCCGCTCTCGAAGAAGGTCTTCCGTGCGATGTGGTGGGGGTGCTGAGCCACCTCGTGCGCCTCCAGCACTGGCGCGACGCAGGCATCGAGGCCTTCAGCTGAGGCCATCCACGCGTCGAGGGTCCGGGTGCGCACCGCCGCCGCGAAGACCTCCTTCATGGCCGGCCAAGACGCCTGGTCCATCTGATCGGGCAGCGTGTCCGGCAGCTGGAGGAGCCTGACCAGGTCGGCGTAGAAGTGCGGCTCCAGGGCCGCCACCGAGAGCCACCTCCCGTCCGCCGTCTCGTAGACGTCGTAGAAGGGGGCGCCGCTGTCGACCAGGTTCGTGCCGCGCTCGGGTCTCCAGCCTCCCGACTGGGCGAAGCCGAGGAAGGGGCCGCCCAGCGCGGCCGCGCCCTCGACCATGGAGGCGTCGATCACCTGGCCGTGTCCGGAGCGCTCGCGCTCGAGCAGAGCGGCGAGGATCCCCAGCGCCAGCACCATCCCCCCTCCCCCGAAGTCCCCGACCAGGCTGAGGGGGGGCGTGGGCGGCTGCCCCTGCCGCCCTATCAGGGACAGCACACCGCTGAGCGCCACGTAGTTGAGGTCGTGCCCCACCGCCTGGGACATCGGCCCGTCCTGACCGAAGCCGGTCATCCGGCCGTACACCAGCCGCGGGTTGCGAGCATGGCACTCGGCTGGCCCGATCCCGAGGCGTTCGGTCACCCCCGGCCGGAAGCCCTCGAGGAGGGCGTCGGCGCGGTCGACGAGCTGCAGCACCACCTCGGCGCCCTCAGGGTGCTTGAGGTCGACGGCGATCGAGCGACGACCCCGGTTGAGCAGCTCCCGCCGCGGGTCGTCGTTGGGCCCCACCAGGCCGTGGCCGGTGAGACGGTCGACCCGGATGATGTCCGCGCCGAGGTCTGCGAGCAGCATGGCGCAGAAGGGGCCAGGCCCGATCGAGCCGATCTCGACGATGCGGGTGCCAGCGAGCGGCCCGGTGAACGACGTCGGTGCGGGCACTATGCCTCCTCGGAGCAGGGCGCGGCGCGGTCGCCGGCGCAGGGAGAACGCCAGGTCAGGTGCTGAAGTCCCACATCGTGCTGGCGATGCGGCGCAGCTGGATCTCCTCCGTGCCCTCGGTGATCCGGTAGCGACGGTGGTGGCGGTAGATGAACTCGAAGGGGACGTGTCGGGTGTAGCCCAGACCCCCGTGGACCTGCATCGCGCGGTCAGCTGCGTCCCC
>JAOPXW010000057.1 GCA_025964935.1 Friedmanniella sp.
CGGGACGACTCGCCCGAGACCCAGACCGAGCGCCATCGCCGCCACGATCCAGACGGGCAGGAACCGGTCGACCGTGGACAGCCGGGCGCGGGTCTGCTGCTCACCGGGGGCGAGGTCTGAGGTGTACGCGCTCATCAGCAGCTCCTCGGCAGGGCCGGCTCGACGGCCGGGGTGATCAGGGCGGCCAGGGACGTCAGTGCGGCAGCGTGCGCCCGGTAGTACACCCAGGTCCCCCGCTTCTCGCGCTGCAGCAGACCCGCGCTGTGCAGCACCTTGAGGTGGTGGCTGATGGTGGGCTGCGACAGCTCGAAACACTCGGTCAGGTCGCATACGCACGCCTCCCCACCGGGGTGCGAGGCCACGATCGACAGCAGCCGCAGACGGACCGGGTCGGCCAGGGCCTTCAACACCAGGGCGATCTCGTCGGCCTCGGCCGGGCTCAGCGGCCGGCGCGACAGGGACGAGCAGCACTCCGCCGCCTCCGGGGGCGCCGTCCAGGCCAAAAGATTCGACATATGTCTATATTGACAGGATCCGATATCAAGGGTCAAACGGCGGGTCGGACCCGGCGTTCAGCCTGGTCAGCCGTAGCGGTGGCTCTTCTCGGGGTGGCCCGCCTCGCGGGTGCACGCCCGGTTGTTCATGGACTTGTGCCCGCACAGCTCGCCTGCGGCGGAGGCGGCTTTGGGTTCCGCAACGGCAGACGCGGGCTCAGCGGCCCGGGTCGGCTTGATGCGCGACTTCGGAGCGACCGGCGCGACCGCGACCGGTGCGTCCGGAGCCGCACCGGCCGCCGCTGCGGCGGCCTCCCGGCGGGTGGGCCCGCTGGCCCGCTCTCGCGCGTACTTGGCCTCGCGCATGGCCCTCTGGGCATCAACCTTGCTCATCGTCGACTCACACCGACGACCCTACGACGCTGCCCTGACACTCCGGTGCAGACGGCCGGGCGGCGGTGCTACGAGGCGCCGGCTACCGGCGTGAAGTCTCGATAGGCGCCGCACCGATCGCACAGCTTGTACTGCTGCCCCTCGTCGTTGGTCTTCATGCGCCAGGCGTGAAGCATCAGACGGCACCTCAACGGCTTTCCCATGGGTTTGAAACTACCCAATCGTTCGGAATCTGAACAGCCCTACCCCACAGCCGGTCGGCACCCCCCACCTTCAGCCCCGCACTACCGGCGAGGCGGCTCGCCCAGGACGAACGGCTACGGCACAGACAGAAAATGTCCCGAGACACTGTCGACAGTGTCCCGAGACATCACATGGTGGAGCTTAGGGGATTCGAACCCCTGACCTTCTCATTGCGAACGAGACGCGCTACCAACTGCGCCAAAGCCCCTCGACCGGTCTCCCAGTCAGCACCAGACTGTATCACCGTCTGGCCCCTGCCCAACTACGCCGAAGCCGCCCGGGGGGCCTGGCCCTCGTCGGTCCGAGCGGGGGCCGCACCGGCGGTCCGCGCCGCGGGACGGGCGTCCGCCGTCACCGGGCCCTCCCGGGTGGCGGCCGTGACACTGGGCCCGGACAGGTCGATCGTCCGCACCGTACGGGGTGCGAGCGGCTTAGAGACGTAGGTCGGCACGGTGATGGGGACCGGGTCCCACAGCACGCCGGGAACGGCGGTCTTGGGGCTGGCCGTAACGGTCGGCGGGTGCTCGCGGGCCACCACCTTCGCGACCTCGTCGCGACCCAGGATCACGGTGTCCTCGATGCCGCCGTGCCGGATCTCGCGGTAGCGGGCGTCCAGGCTGCGGCGCATGGCCGCCACACCGAACCGGGAGACGACCAGGAACCCCACCAGCAGCCCGGCTGGCACCGCCACCGACCACCAGGCGGTCACGTGCACAGCGCTCAGGCCGACCACGAGGCTGACCATCGCCAGCAGCACGAGCAGCACCCGGCGGCGCCGCCCGGCGGCCAGGGTCTCGAGCCGGCGCAGCTCGCGTACGGCGGCCCGACGGGTCTGGGGGGTGGACACCTCGAAGGCGGTGATGGGGGCCAGATCCTGGTCCAGCAGCGGCGCGGTGCCGCTGCGGACGACCCGCATCGACTCGGCGAAGCGCTCGGCCGGGTCCTGCTCGACGACCAGCTCGGTCTCTCGTCGGCGGACGAAATGAGGGACCAGATAGGCCAGCCAGGCGATCGCGATCGCTACGAAGATGACGCCAGTCGTTCCCACACCCTGACCGTAAGTGGCGAGCCGATCATGGCCCGGGAACCGCGGCGGTGTGTCGGCACCGATCCCCCACAATTGCGCCGGTGACCCCGCCCGCGGGCGTTCCACCCTCCCTCAGGTGGTCGGGCGGGCCTCCCACCGCCGCAGCAGTCCCCCCGGGACCTCCTCGGCGTTGAGCGCGAAGACCAGGTGGTCGCGCCAGTCGCCGTCGATGTGGAGGTAGCGCGGGCGTATGCCCTCGGGCCGGAACCCCAGCTTCTCCACCACCCGCAGACTCTTGACGTTCTCCGGCCGGATCGCCACCTCGAGCCGGTGCAGCCGCATCACCTCGAAGCAGTAGTCCACCGCCAGGCACACGGCGGTCGGGATGATGCCCCGGCCGGCGTACCTCTCGTCCACCCAGTAGCCGACCTGGCCCCACGACGCCGACCCGTCGACGATGCCGCTGACGGTCAGCTGCCCGACCAGCCGGGACGGCGTACGCCCCGGGTCGGGGTCCCAGAAGATCAGCCACGGCAGCATCCGCCCCTCCCGGGCCTGACGGGTCAGGCTGCGCAGCAGTCCTGCGTACGTCGCGGGTCCGGTCGGTGCCCCCGGCGGCAGCGTGGCCTCCCAGGGCCGCAGCCAGGCCAGGTTGGCCTGCCGGGTCCGCTCCCAGGCCGCGCGGTCGCGGCGGCGGATCGGGGAGAGCACGACCGGGCCGCGCCGCAGCGTGACCGGCCAGTGGTGCCGGTCGAAGAGCTGGAGCCCGTCGGTCCTGGGAGACGCCGAGCCGGGAAGGGCACCCACGTCAGTGGTCCCCACCCCGCAGCTGACTCACGGCGTGCTGCAGCACCGGGGCCAGCACCGTCATCCCGTCCCGCGCCCCACCGCGCGAGCCGGGCAGGTTCACGATCAGGGTCTGGCCGGCCACCCCGGCCAGACCGCGGCTGAGCAGGGCGGTCGGAACGCCGTGGTCGGCGCCGTAGCGGGCCACCGCGGCGGCCAGCGCCGGGAGCTCGCGGTCCAGCACCGGTCGGGTCTCCTCGGGAGTGTGGTCGTGGGGGGTGAGCCCGGTGCCCCCGGTCGTGATGACGACGGCGACCCCGTCGGCGACGGCGGCCCGCAGGGCCTCCCCCACCGCGGCACCGTCGGGAACCACGACCGGCGGTCCCACCTCGAAGCCCAGCTCGGTCAAGCCGGCGGCGATCACCGGGCCCGAGGTGTCGGCGTACACCCCCGACGACGCGCGGGTCGAGACGGTCACGACCCTGGCGCGGTCGCTCATGCCGACCGACCCCCGTCCGCCTCCGCCGACACCGCGCGGGACCAGTCGCCCCGCCGTCCGCCGGACTTCGAGAGCACCCGGACGTCGGTGATGACGGCCGCCCGGTCGATGGCCTTGATCATGTCGATCACCGCAAGGGCAGCGACGCTGACCGCGGTCAGGGCCTCCATCTCGACCCCGGTCCGGCCCGTCGTGCGGACCGTGGCGGTGAGCTCGACCCCCTCGTCGGTGACCTCGGTGACCAGGTCGACGCCGGTGATCGGCAGCGGGTGGCACAGTGGGATCAGGTCGGGGGTCTTCTTGGCCCCCTGGATGCCGGCGATCCGGGCCACGGCCAGCGCGTCGCCCTTCGGCACGGTGCCGTCGCGGAGCGCGGCCACACACTCAGCGCTGAGCAGCACCCGGGCCGCCGCCTGGGCCGTACGCGCGGTCTCGGGCTTGTCCGACACGTCGACCATGCGGGCGTCCCCGGCCGCGTTCAGGTGGGGGAACTCGGGGCCGCTCATGCGATCTCGTCCAGCAGCCAGACGTCGACGTTGTCACCCTCGGCCACCTGGTCCACCTCGGGTGGCAGCAGTAGCAGGGCGTTGGCGCGGGCCAGGTCACCCAGCAGGTGCGAGCCGTGACCGCCGGCGAGCACCACCTGGCGCGAGCCGTCGGCGGACTCGGTCACCAGCCCGCGCGCGAACTGCATGCGGCCGGGCTGCGACCGGATGGCCTGACCGGCGCGGCAGCTGACCTGACGGCGGACGTAGGGCCGACTCCCCATCAGCTTGCGGATCACCGGCCGGACGAAGGCCTCGAAGGAGACGAAGGCGCTCACCGGGTTGCCCGGCAGCATGATCATCGGGGTGCGGTCCTCCCCGATCAGACCGAAGCCCTGCGGCTTGCCGGGCTGCATGGCCACGGCGGCGAAGTCGCAGGCCCCCATCTCGGGCATCACTGCCTTGACGATGTCGTAGTCGCCCTGGCTCACCCCGCCGCTGGTCAGGACCAGGTCGGCGCGAACGAGCTGGTCGGCGATCAGCTGCTTGACCTGCTCGGGGTCATCACCCACGTGCCCGATCCGGAACACCTGGGCCCCGGCCTCCCGCGCCGCCGCGGCGAGCATGAAGGAGTTCGAGTCGTAGATCTGCTCGTCGGTGGTCAGCTCCAGGCCGGGGTCGACCAGCTCCGACCCGGTGGCGATCACCACGACGCGCGGCCGCGGGCGGACGAGGACCTTGTCGCGTCCGAGCCCGGCCAGGACACCGATGTCGCGGGGGCCGAGCTGGTCGCCGGCCGCGAACAGCTGGTCCCCGGCCCTGATGTCCTCGCCGACCCGCCGGATGTGCTGTCCCTCGGCGCTCGGGGCGACGATGCGGACGTCGGTGGGGCTGCGGTCGGTGTTCTCGTACGGCACGATCGCGTCGGCGCTGGCCGGCACCGGCGCACCGGTCATGATCTTCATCGCCGTGCCCGGGGAGAGCCGGTGCGGGGCGGACTGCCCGGCCGCCACCTCACCGACCACCGGCAGGCTGACCGGGGTGGCCGCCGACGCCGACGCCACGTCCTCGGCCCGGACGGCGTAGCCGTCCATGGCGGAGTTGTCGAAGCGGGGCATGTCGATGGCCGAGATCACGTCCTCGCAGATGGCGAGGTCGAGGGCGTCGAGGATGTTCTGCCCGAAGGGCGGCAGCTCCTCGACACAGCTGAGCAGGTAGTCCCGGTGCGCCACCATCGAGCGCAGCCCGCGGTCGTCGACCTCCGGGGGCTCAGGCAGCGGCGCCCACGTGGGGGCGACGGAGGTGGGGACCTCGGGCTTCTTCCGGCCGAACAGGGGCATGCCGCCACCTTAGAGCCCGGCTCAGCCGACGGCGCGCTGCGACAGACCCGGCGCCAACCCTGAGACCGCGACACCAGTCGACACCCGAGTCCCGGCCGACGCCTGGCCGGTCCGTCGGGCGTCCCACTGGTGCCGCTCCTCCAGGGTGAGATGCGCGGTCAGTCCTGCGGCCAGGCGGTCAGCCACACGGTGGTCTCGCCCGGCAGCACACCGGGCACCTGCTCGGAGCTGCTGACCCGCACGACACCCGCGGGCAGGGCGACCGGCTCGGTGCCGAAGTTGGTCACGCACGACCAGCCGCCCGGCCGGACGAAGTGCAGGACGTCGGGGTGGCCGCTGTCCACCCACGCCAGGTCCTCGACGGTCTGCAGCTGACGCCGCAGCCGCAGGGCCTCCCGGTACAGCTCGAGGGTGGAGTCGGGACGCCCGTCCTGGGCCTGTGCGGAGGTCGCGCCGAACGCCGTCGGCTGCGGCAGGTGGGCCGGGCCGTCACCGAAGCCGTACGAGCTGCCCTCGCTCGACCAGGGCAGCGGGACCCGGCAGCCGTCGCGCCCCTTCTTCTCGTTCCCGGTCCGCAGCCAGATCGGGTCCTGCAGAGCGGCGTACGGCAGGTCGGAGACCTCGTGCAGGCCGAGCTCCTCGCCCTGGTAGAGGTAGGCCGAGCCGGGCAGGGCCAGCATCAGCAGGCTGGCCGCCCGGGCCCGCCGCAGGCCCGCCTCGGCGTCCAGGACCGGCGCGGTCCCGTCGCTCATCAGCCACTCGTCGAGGTCGACGCCCGCGGGCAGGCCGTAGCGGGTGGCGTGCCGGACCACGTCGTGGTTGGACAGCACCCAGGTCGAGGACGACCCGGTCTTCTCCGCCTCGTTCAGGCAGAAGGTGACCACGTCGTGGTAATCCCGGGCGGTGAAGTCGGCCTGCAGCAGGTCGAAGTTGAACGCCTGGCCCAGCCCGGTCGGCCGGGCGTACAGCGCCCGGCGCTCCGAGGCCGCGTACGCCTCCGCCACGGCGGTGCGCGGCGGGTCGTACTCGTTGAACACCTCACGCCACTCGGCGTAGATGTCGTGCACCTCGTTGCGGTCGTAGAGCGGGTCGGTGCCGTCCAGGGGCAGGTCCGCGCCCTCCAGGACAGGCTTGCTGCGCAGCGGCTCGGACAGGTCCTTGGACAGCGCGTGGGCGACGTCGACGCGGTAGCCGTCGACCCCGCGGTCGGCCCAGAAGCGCAGCGTGGTCTTGAAGTCCTCGCGCACCTCGGGGTTGTCCCAGTTCAGGTCGGGCTGCTCGGGGGCGAAGAGGTGGCAATACCACTGGCCGTCGGGCAGCCGGGTCCAGGCCGGGCCGCCGAAGTGCGAGATCCAGTCCGAGGGCGGCTCGGAGCCGTCGGGCCCGGTCCCGTCGCGGAAGATGTAGCGCGCCCGGGCCGCGGAGCCGCGCTCAGAGGCCAGCGCCTCCTGGAACCAGGCGTGCAGGTCAGAGGTGTGGTTGGGGACGATGTCGACAATCACCTTGATGCCGTGCGACTTGGCCGCCGCCACCATCGCGTCGAAGTCGGCCAGGGTGCCCAGCTCGGGGGCGACGTCGCGGTAGTCGGCCACGTCGTAGCCGCCGTCGGCCAGCGCCGAGGGGTAGAAGGGCGAGAGCCACACCGCGTCCACGCCCAGCTCGGCCAGGTAGTCCATCCGTGAGGTGACACCGGCGATGTCGCCGATGCCGTCGCCGTTGAGGTCGGCGAAGCTGCGGGGATAGACCTGGTAGACCACGGCCTGGCGCCACCAGAGGGCGTCGAGCTGCGGATCGGTGCTGAGGAGCGCGTGGTCGGTCACGGGGACACAGTCCTTCGAGGCGAAGAGGGTGGTGGGCGAGCGCCGCATGACAGCGCTTGCATAGCCTACGAACCCGCTCCGGAGTGCGTCAACCGCGTTCGCCTTCCCCTGCTGGTGAGGATGGTCATAGTCGGTCTGATTGCGGTTGCAGTCGCGGTCCAGGATGATACGGCGGTGACCATCCGAGGCCTGGCGGGCAACGCTGCCGCGACCGCGCGCCCCGAGGGCGCCGGGGCCGCCCCAGGACGGGGTGACCGGTGAGCGGCAGCGAGCCCTCCACCATGGCCGAGGTCGCCGAACGCGCGGGAGTCTCGGTCTCCACGGTGTCCCGGGCGCTCCGCGGCTCCCCGCTGGTCTCGCCGGAGACGACCGCCCGGGTGCTGGCGGCTGCCCAGGAGCTGTCCTTCGCCGTCTCGCGTGCGGCGTCCGGCCTGGCGACCGGCCGGTTGAACCGGATCGCGGTGCTGGTCGGCGGCCCGGTGGCCTCGTGGTTCAACGGCTCGATCCTGGACGCGATCTACGACGCCCTGCACGCCGCCGACTACGAGCTGTCGATCTTCCGGATCCGCGACCAGGCCGAGCGGGACGAGTTCTTCACCGCCCTCCCGGCCCGCCGCAACGCCGACGCCCTGATCGTGGCCTCCTTCGCCCTGACCCCCGGGGAGCGGGACCGGCTGGGCGAGCTCGGGATGCCGCTGGTCTACCTCAACCAGAGGGTCGACGACGCCCCCAGTGTCTCCATCGACGATGTCGCGGCCGTCCGGACGGGCACCCGGCACCTGCTCAACCTGGGGCACCGGCGACTCGCCTTCGTCCAGGCACAGAACGCCACCGGCTTCGTCTACAGCGCCCAGGACCGGTTCGACGGCTTCCGGGCCGAGCTCGCCGCGGCCGGTCTCGACCAGGAGCCGCCGCTGGTCATCACCGCCCCCAGCCTGACCGGCGGGCAGGACGTGGTGAGCGCCATCCTCGCTTCGGACCGCCCGCCGACCGCCCTGGTCACCGACTCCGACGAGCTCGCGTTCAGCGTCCTCGGGGCGATGGCCCGGGTTGGCCTGCGGGCCCCCGAGGACCTCTCCGTCCTGGGGTTCGACGGGCACGCGATGGCCGACCGCTTCGAGCTCAGCACCCTGGCCCAACCCGTGGAGTACCTGGGGACCCTGGCCGCGACGATCGCGCTGACCCTGGCCGGCGGCGGCACCCCGGACCGGCCGGTCGTGCTCGCCCCGACCCGGCTGGTGCTGCGTCGGACCACCGGCCGGGTGCCGGATCCCGCTTCGCGGCCCGCGTCGTGACGCCGATCGGGCGCATCCGGCCCCGGGTGCGCCGAACTAGGGTGACGCTTATGGACGACGACACCGGACCCGTACGTCCCGCCCCGTCCGAGGCCGACCTGACCGCCCTCACCGGGGCGAAGTCCACGCTGCGACGGGCGGTGCTGCTCCGTCGGGCCACGCGCACCGCCGAGCAGCGGCGGACCGACGACGAACGCCGGCTGGCCGTGCTGCAGCGACAGCTCGGGCCCCGGCTTCCGGCCACGGTCGCGGCCTACCTGTCGAGCGGGGACGAGCCGGGCACGCTGCGGTTCGTCGCGTGGCTGGCCGCGCACGACGTCGAGGTGCTGCTGCCGGTCCTGACCCATCCCGACGGCAGCCCGCGGTCCGAGCCGACCTGGGCCCCGTACGCCGGTCCCGACGCCCTCCGCACCGGGCGGTTCTCGATCCTCGAGCCGACGAGCGAGCCGGTCGCGCCGGAGCGGCTGGCCGACGCCGCGGCGATCATCTGCTCGGGCCTGGCAGCCAACCGGGCCGGCGACCGGCTGGGGCGCGGCGGCGGCTGGTACGACCGAGCCGTCGCCGACGCACCCGGAGTTGCGGTGTGGGTCCTGCTCAACGACGACGAGGTGTTCGACCCCATCCCCGTCCAGCCGTGGGACCGCCGGGTCGACCTGCTCGTCACCCCCGGCGGGGCCCTGCCGTGCACCGGACCCGGACGCTCCGCGCCGCCGTCAGGATCCAGCGACTGACGGCGCCCGCCCCGCCCTCAGACCCCGGCGATGTTCTTGCGCAGCCCCCGGGTCTCCTCGGCCCGGCGGGCGAAGACCTGCCCGTCGCGGACCTGGACCTCGTACGCCGGCTGCGGCCGGGTGGCCGGACCGGCCACCACCGACCCGTCCAGGGCGAACTCGCTGCCGTGCCACGGGCAGGTGAAGCAGCCGTCCCGCATCTCGCCCTCGGACAGCGGACCGCCCCGGTGGGTGCACCGGTCGGCCACGGCCACGATGTGGCCGAGCGGGTCCCGGGTCAGCGCGATCGGCACCCCGCCGACGTCGCCGGCCGTGGCCTGGCCGGCCAGCACGTCGGCCGCCGGACCGACCGGGGTCCAGTCCTCGGGTGAGTGCTGGAAGGCGGTGGTGTCGACCCCGACGCCGAGGGCGTACGACAGGTGTCCGCCGAGCCAGCCCGCCCCGGTCAGCACCGTCCCGCCGACGGCCGACAGCCCGATCCCGAGCCCGTTGTGGCCGCCTCTCCGCGCGAACCAGCTGGCCGCGTACGCGCCGATGGCCAGGTAGTTCAGTCCGGCGTGCACCAGCCCGACCCGCCGCTCGCCCTCGGAGGTGTAGCTCCAGTCCGACAGCCCGGTCAGAGCGGTCGGGAGCGCGCTCAGCAGCCCGATCCCGATCAGTCGGCGGGCGCCGTCCTGGTCACCCACCGCGTCGAACACCACCGCCGCGCTCCAGGAGCCGATGGGCAGCGCCACCAGCAGCGGGTGCACCGAGTGCCCGACGGCCGTCCCGCTGGCCAGGTCGGTGGCCTTCCGGCTGGCGAAGACGGTGTCGGACACCTTGGCGAGCAGGTCGGCCGGGGCGTCGAGCGCCGTGGCCTTCTCCAGGGCGTCGGCCCACCGGTCGAGGATCTGGGCGAGGGTCATGGCGTCCTCCGAGGTGCGGGTGGCAACGGGCGTACGGGATGGCTCACGGCTGCAGGATGATCTTGATGGCGCCGTCGGTCTTCTTCTGGAAGATCTCGTACATGTGCGGGGCCTCGCTGAGCGGGACCCGGTGGGTGGCGAAGCTGTCCACTCCGAGCGGGTCGGCGTCGGTCAGCAGCGGCAGGATCTCGGGCACCCAGCGCTTCACGTTGGCCTGCCCCATCCGCAGCTGGATCTGCTTGTCGAACAGGCTCATCATTGGCATCGGGTCCGCCATCCCGCCGTACACGCCGCTGAGGGACACGGTGCCGCCGCGGCGGACCAGGTCGATGGCGGTGTGCAGCGCGGCGAGCCGGTCGACGCCGGCCTTCTCGAACACCGACCGGGCCACGGCGTCGGGCAGCAGCCCGGCCATCCGCTGGACCAGGGACGCGGCCGGCGAGCCGTGCGCCTCCATCCCCACGGCGTCCAGCACGGCGTCGGCCCCGCGTCCGCCGGTCATCTCCTGAACCACGGCGAGCAGGTCGTCGCCGTGCTCGTTCAGGTCGATCACCTCGACGCCGTGGGCGCGCGCCCGGGCGATCCGCTCGGGCACCAGGTCGACCCCGATGACCTGGCCGATGTCCTTCTGCTGGGCGATCCGGGTGGCCATGTCCCCGATCGGGCCCAGCCCCAGGACCAGCAGCGAGCCGCCGGCCGGGACGTCGGCGTACGCCACTCCCTGCCAGGCGGTGGGCAGCACGTCGGAGAGGTAGACGAAGCGGTCGTCCGGCGGACCCTCGGGCACCTTGATGTGGCTGAACTGCGCCTGCGGCACCCGGAGGTACTCCGCCTGCCCGCCGGGGACCTGCCCGTAGAGCTTGGAGTAGCCGAAGAGCGCCGCCCCGCTGCCCTGCTCGCGGACCTGGGTGGTCTCGCACTGGGTGTAGAGGGAGCGGTCGCACATCCAGCAGTGCCCGCAGGAGATCTGGAACGGGATGACGACCCGGTCTCCGACCTTGAGGTCGCCGACCTCGCTGCCGACCTCCTCGACGATCCCCATCGGCTCGTGGCCGAGGATGTCACCGGGGTCCATGAACGGCCCCAGCACCTCGTAGAGGTGCAGGTCCGAGCCGCAGATGTTGGTGCTGGTCACCTTGATGATCGCGTCGGTCGGCTCCTGCAGCACCGGGTCCGGAACCGTGTCGACCGATACCTTGCGCTTGCCCTGCCAGGTCACTGCTCGCATGTGGTCACTCCCGTGTCCGTGCAGCCGGAGCGACGCTCGCCCGACCCGCCGCCGACGGGCCCCCGCCGCGACACCGTCAATTTACGTTGTAAGCGAAAAGCCGGCCGGGCGGGGGGCGGCGGTCGGTCCGACCGGGGCGCCGTCAGGCCCCGGGCGCCGTCAGGCCCGCGTCACGGTCAGCGCCACCTGCGAGCCCTCGCCCACACTCAGCCGGCCCTCCTCGGCGTCCAGCGCCGAGACGACCAGCTCCTCGGTCAGGGTCTCGCTGCGGATCAGCGCCTCGTGCGCCGAGACAGCGGCCACCGTCTCGGCGTCCCCGGCGACCCCGAGCCGGATCCGGTCGCTGACGTCCAGGCCGGCCTCCCGGCGCTTCTGCTGGACGGCGCGCACCAGGTCGCGGGCCAGCCCCTCGGCGGCCAGCTCGGGGGTGATGGCGGTGTCGAGGATGGCGAACCCGTCCCGGGGCAGCATGGCCACGGCCCGCTGGTCGTCGGCGTGCGCGTCGGCCACCACGGTCTGCAGGGTGTACTCCCCCGGCTCCAGCGCGATGCCCCCCGACGTCACCGCGCCCTCCGAATCGACGCTCCAGTCGCCGCTCTTGCTGGCCCGGATCGCGACCTGCACCTGCTTGCCGAGCCGCGGGCCCGCCGCTCGGGCGTTGACCTGCAGCGTCTGGCGCACCCCGAAGGCCTCGGAGTCGTCGGTGTCCACGTCGGTCAGCACCAGCTCACGGACGTTCAGCTCGTCGGCGATCAGGCCCCGGAACGGCTCCAGGGCGGCCGACCCCTCGGCGACCACGGTCAGGCGGCGGAGCGGCAGCCGTACGCGGAGGCTCTCGGCCTTCCGCAGCCCCGAACCGGTCGAGCAGACCTCCCGGACCCGGTCCATGGCCGCGACCAGCGCCTCGTCCACGGGCAGGTCGGCCGCGTCCGGCCAGTCGGCCAGGTGCACCGACCGGCCCCCGGTCAGGCCGCGCCAGATCTCCTCCGCGGTCAGGGGCAGCAGCGGGGCCACCGCCCGGGTGGTGGTCTCCAGCACCGTGTACAGGGTGTCGAAGGCCTCGTGCGACGCCTGGGACTCGCCGTCCCAGAAGCGGTCCCGGGAGCGCCGGATGTACCAGTTCGACAGCACGTCCAGGAAGCTCCGGGTCGCGTCGCAGGCGGCCGCGATGTCGAGCGCGTCCAGACCCTCGGTCAACCGGGCGACGAACTGGCCGAGCTTGGCCAGGATGTAGCGGTCGAGCACGTTGGTCGACGCCGTGCTCGTCCGCGCCTCGTACCCCGGCCCGCCGGGCCCGCCGGCGGCGTTGGCGTAGAGGGAGAAGAAGTACCAGGCGTTCCAGAGCGGGATCATCACCTGCCGAACCCCGTCGCGGATGCCCTGCTCGGTAACGACCAGGTTGCCGCCCCGCAGGATCGGGGACGACATCAGGAACCAGCGCATGGCGTCGGCCCCGTCGCGGTCGAACACTTCGCTGACGTCGGGGTAGTTGCGCAGCGACTTGCTCATCTTCTGGCCGTCGCTGCCCAGCACGATGCCGTGGCTGATGCAGCTGCTGAACGCCGGCCGGTCGAACAGAGCGGTGGCCAGCACGTGCATCGTGTAGAACCAGCCGCGGGTCTGCCCGATGTACTCGACGATGAAGTCGCCGGGGTAGTGGTGCTCGAACCACCCGGCGTTCTCGAACGGGTCGTGCACCTGCGCGTACGGCATCGAGCCCGAGTCGAACCACACGACGAGCACGTCGGGGATCCGCCGCATGGTCGAGCGGCCGCTGGGGTCGTCGGGGTTGGGGCGGGTCAGCTCGTCGATGAAGGGTCGGTGCAGGTCGGGCACCTCGACCCCGAAGTGCGCCTCCAGCTCCGCGATCGAGCCGTAGACGTCCATCCGCGGGTAGCGCGGGTCGTCGGACTTCCAGATGGGGATCGGGGTGCCCCAGAAGCGGTTGCGGCTGATCGACCAGTCGCGGGCGTTGGCCAGCCACTTGCCGAACTGGCCGTCCTTGACGTGCTCGGGGACCCAGGTGATCTGCTGGTTGAGCTCGACCATCCGGTCCTTGACCTTCGTCACCTCG
>JAOPXW010000060.1 GCA_025964935.1 Friedmanniella sp.
GCTCGACGAGGTGTGCGAGCAGGCCGCGGACGCGGGGCTGGAGGAGGTCTGCATCGGCATGCCGCACCGCGGCCGGCTGAACGTGCTGGCCAACATCGTCGGCAAGTCCTACGCCCAGATCTTCCGCGAGTTCGAGGGCAACATCGATCCCCGCACGGTCCAGGGCTCCGGCGACGTCAAGTACCACCTGGGCTCCGAGGGCCAGTTCACCGCGCTCAGCGGCTCGACCATCAAGACCTCGGTCGCGGCCAACCCGAGCCACCTGGAGGCGGTCAACCCCGTCCTGGAGGGCATCGCCCGGGCCAAGCAGGACATCCTCGACCGGGGCAGCGAGTTCCCGCTGCTGCCGGTGCTGATGCACGGCGACGCGGCGTTCGCCGGGCAGGGCGTGGTGGCCGAGACGCTGAACCTCAGCCAGCTGCGCGGCTACCGGACCGGCGGCACGATCCACATCATCGTCAACAACCAGGTCGGCTTCACCACCTCCCCGACCGAGTCGCGGTCCTCGACCTACTGCACCGACGTGGCCCGGATGATCGCAGCTCCGATCTTCCACGTGAACGGCGACGACCCCGAGGCCTGCATCCGGGTGGCGCGGCTCGCCTTCGCCTTCCGCCAGGAGTTCAACAAGGACGTCGTGATCGACATCGTGTGCTACCGCCGCCGCGGTCACAACGAGGGCGACGACCCCAGCTTCACCCAGCCCCGGATGTACGACCTGATCGAGAAGAAGCGCTCGACCCGCAAGCTCTACACCGAGGCCCTGATCGGCCGCGGGGACATCACGGTGGAGGACGCCGAGGCGGTGCTGACCAAGTTCCAGCAGCGGCTGGAGAGTGTGTTCCGCGAGGTCCGCGACCCCGGGGTACCGGCCCGCGAGCTGGACTTCAGCCGGGTGCCCGTCTATCCGGAGAAGGCCCCGTCCGCCCACGGGACGGCCATCACCATCGAGGCACTGAAGAAGATCTCCGACGCGCACACCACCTTCCCGGACGGCTTCACCGTCCACCCGAAGGTGATGCCGCAGCTGCAGCGGCGGGCGGCCGCGATCACCCAGGGGCCGATCGACTGGGCGACCGGTGAGATCCTGGCCTTCGCCTCGCTGCTGCTGGAGGGTCGCACCGTACGGCTGACCGGCCAGGACTCCCGCCGGGGCACGTTCGTCCAGCGGTTCGCCTCGGTGGTGGACCGTAGGACGGGCGAGTCGTGGGTGCCGCTGAAGCACCTCGACGACGGGCAGGGCAAGTTCCACGTCTTCGACTCCCTGCTGAGCGAGTACGCGGCGATGGGCTTCGAGTACGGCTACTCCGTGGCCCGGCCCGAGGCGCTGGTGGTGTGGGAGGCGCAGTTCGGTGACTTCGCCAACGGTGCGCAGATCATCATCGACGAGTTCATCACCTCGGGCGAGGCGAAGTGGACCCAGAAGTCCGGGGTCGTGCTGCTGCTCCCGCACGGCTACGAGGGACAGGGACCGGACCACTCCTCGGCCCGCCTGGAGCGGTTCCTCACCCTGGCCTCGGAGGACGCTTTCGCCGTCGCCCAGCCGTCCACCCCGGCCAGCCACTTCCACCTGCTGCGGCAGCAGGCGCTGGGTGAGACCCACCGTCCGCTGATCGTGATGACGCCCAAGTCGATGTTGCGGAACAAGCTGGCCGTGTCGGACCCCGCGGACTTCACCCAGGGGACGTGGCGGCCGGTGCTGCCCGACCCGACCATCAAGGACGCGGGCCGGGTCGGAACGGTCCTGCTCTGCTCGGGCAAGGTCCGCTGGGACCTGGTCAACCGTCGACAGCAGGCGGGACGCCAGGAGGACGTGGCCATCGTGCCGGTCGAGCGGCTCTACCCGCTGCCGGCCGCGGAGATCGCCCACCAGCTCAGCGCCTTCCCCCACGCGCAGGCTGTGCGCTGGGTGCAGGACGAGCCGGCCAACCAGGGCGCGTGGCCGTTCATGGCGCTCAACCTGCCGGGTGCCCTGGCCGCGGCCGCCCCGGACCAGAGCTGGGACATCGTCCCGGTCACCCGGACCGCGTCGTCGGCACCCTCGGTCGGCTCCGGCAAGGTGCACGAGGCCCAGCAGCGTGCGCTGCTGGACGCTGCGTTCGCCTGAGGCCGGATGTACCACACCGACCGCGGGATCGAGGAGCTCGAGCAGCGCCGGGGTGACGACAACGTCACCCTGGCGTGGCTCGCCGAGCAGCTCCGGACCTTCGTCGACCTGAACCCCGAGTTCGAGGTCCCCGTCGAACGCCTTGCCACCTGGCTCGCCCGCCTGGACGACGAGGACGACTGAGTCCGGTTTCTGCCCGCGGCCCGTCGGCTAGGGCAGGAACACCACTTTCCCGAACAGCTCGCCGGCGACCATCGCGGCGAAGCCGTCGGCCGCGTCGGCCAGCGGCAGGGTGCGGTCGACCGTCGGCCGGAGCCCGGAGGTGACCAGCAGGTTCAGCAGCGAGACCAGCTCGTCCCGGGTGCCCATGGTGGACCCGATGACCCGCAGCGGCTTGAAGAAGATCTTGGTCAGCTCGGCGCGGGCGGGCTCGTCACCGGAGGTGGTGCCGCTGATGACCAGGGTCCCGCCCGGGCGCAGCGCGTTCACCGAGTGCGACCAGGTCGCCGCCCCGACCGTCTCCATCACCGCGTCCACCCGCTCGGGCAGCCGCTCCCCCGCCGCGAAGGCGCGGTGCGCACCCAGCGCGACGGCCCGGGCACCCCGTGCCTCGTCCCGGGAGGTGACCCAGACCCGGTAGCCGGCC
>JAOPXW010000139.1 GCA_025964935.1 Friedmanniella sp.
GCGCTTGGCCACGTCGGCGTCGAGCGACCCCACCGTACGGAGCCCGTCGTTGGCGGCCTGGTGCTTGCGCATCACCCGCTGGTGGGCGTCGGCGTTGAGGGCGTACCCGGCGTACGGGCCCACGATCGCGGCCAGCTCGGCCGAGCGACGGTAGGAGGTGCCCGTCATCAAAGACGTGATGGCCGCGGCCAGTGCGCGCCCACCCTCGGAGTCGTAGCCGTGACCGGTGGCCATCAGCAGTGCGCCGAGGTTGGCGTAGCCGATCCCCAGCTGCCGGTAGTTGCGGGTCGTCTCGCCGATGGCCTCGGTCGGGAAGTCCGCGAAGCAGATCGAGATGTCCATCGCGGTGATGATCAGCTCGACGGCCTGCTCGAACTTGACCGCGTCGAAGGTGTCCGCGTCGGTCAGGAACTTGAGGAGGTTCAGGCTGGCCAGGTTGCAGGAGCTGTTGTCCAGGCTCATGTACTCCGAGCAGGGGTTGGACGCGGTGATGCGGCCGGTCTCGGGGTTGTTGTGCCAGTCGTTGATCGTGTAGTCGTACTGGATGCCGGGGTCGGAGCAACCCCAGGCCGCTTGCGCGAACTTGCCGAACAGCTCCCGGGCGTCCACGGTCTCGATCACGCTGTTGTCCGAGCGGGCCCGCAGGCCGAACTCCGAGCCGTTCTCCACAGCGCGCATGAACTCGTCGGTGACCCGGACCGAGTTGTTGGCGTTCTGGTACTGGACCGAGGTGATGTCCTTGCCGCCCAGGTCCATGTCGAAACCGGCGTCGCGCAGAGCACGGATCTTGTGCTCCTCGTTCACCTTCGTCTCGATGAACTCCTCGATGTCGGGGTGGTCGATGTCGAGAACGACCATCTTGGCCGCACGCCGGGTGGCCCCGCCGGACTTGATGGTGCCGGCGCTGGCGTCAGCACCCCGCATGAAGGAGACCGGACCCGACGCGGTGCCGCCCGAGCTCAGCAGTTCCTTGGACGAGCGGATCCGGGAGAGGTTGAGGCCGGCGCCCGAGCCGCCCTTGAAGATGAAGCCCTCCTCCTTGTACCAGTTCAGGATCGAGTCCATCGAGTCGTCGACCGACAGGATGAAGCACGCGCTGACCTGCTGCGGGGAGGCCGTGCCGACGTTGAACCAGACCGGGGAGTTGAACGAGAAGTACTGGTGCAACAGCATCCAGGTGAGCTCGTGCTCGAACACCTCGGCGGTCTCGAGGTCGGCGAAGTAGCCGTAGTCCTCGCCGGCCTTGCGGTAGGTCTTCACCACCCGGTCGATGAGCTGGCGCAGACCCTGCTCGCGAGCGGGAGTCCCCAGGGCACCCCGGAAGTACTTGGTGGTCACGATCGTGGAGGCGTTGACGCTCCAGAAGTCCGGGAACTCGACGCCCTTCTGCTCGAAGACGGTCTCGCCGGTCTTCCAGTTGGTCTGGACGACGTCGCGACGCTCCCAGGTGACCTCGTCGTAGGGGTGCACCCCACTGGTGAAGACGCGCTCGATGGTCAGGCCGCCGCTCTTGCGGGGACCCTTCCGGGCGTCGCTGCGGCCGTTGGTGGAACGGGTGGTTTCGGTCATGTCTGCCTCTTTCTGGCGTGCAACCCACTGCGGTGGGACTCGTGCTGACGGCTGGGACTCCCCGAGTGGAGTGAAGCCACTGGCGCAGGGCCAGCGTGGTGCAGGTGGACCGGGGCTGGGTCCGCGCAAGCCTTCCCCAGCTGCGCGGGCCCGGCCCCGGAGTCGTAGGGCCCTAGGGCGGGCTTGATCGGTGCGGCCCGAGCGCCGTCCGGCCGGTGGCCGTCCGCCCGGGGGTGAGCTTGTGCGGGGTGAACTTGCCGACCCGACTGTCGGCGACCCGGTCCGGAATGAGGGGCTCGATACCCGTGGGGTCCTGCTCGACGCGCAGCAGGGAGATCTCGGACTCGAAGTCCTCCAGGGACCGGAACTGCCGGTAGACGCTGGCGAACCTCAGGTACGCCACCTGATCGAGCTCCCGCAGAGGGCCGAGGATCGCGACCCCGACCTCGTCGGAGGGCACCTCCGGCTGGCCGGAGGCCCTCAGCGAGTCCTCCACCAGCTGGCCGAGCCGGGCCAGCTGCACCTCGGTGACCGGGCGACCCTTGCAGGCCTTCCGGACCCCGCTGATCGCCTTGTCCCGGTTGAACGGCTCCACGACCCCGCTGCGCTTGACCACCACCAGCTGCATCTGCTCGACCGTGGTGAACCGTCGCTCACACGCCGGACACTGCCGGCGCCGTCGGATGCTGCCACCGTCCTCAGCGGCCCTCGAGTCGAGAACCTTGGAGTCGGTGTGACGGCAGTACGGGCAGTGCATCGGGACTCCTCTCGCCTCGCTGTCCACCGCCCCCTGGGGACAAACCTGGGGAGATCATGTGGACGATGCTGTGGACTGCTGTGGGTAACTGACCACTACCTGTGGACTAATGACACCCTTGTAACTACTAGATATAGGTACCGTACGTCGTGGGCCCCCGGTCCGCAAGACCACCCGGGTGTTGTTTCGCGTGTCGCGCAGACGCCACGACCACCGCCGTCCCGGGGACCCTCAGGCACGAGGCGGGCCGCCCTGGGGCATCGTCGTTCCGACTAGGTGCATCACCCCCACCGCGGCGTGGGGCGGGTCCTCGCATGGGGCCGCGCGCCCCTCCCGGTCACCGCCGGCGGACCGGCTGACCGGTCCGTGCGCAGCAGCCCGAACGGCCCGCCGACTGGCGCAACCGACCTGGATAGACCTGGATCGACATGGGAGTGGCCCGGACGAACCTGGGGACAACCCACCCGCCGCACATCCGGGCGGCCAGAGTCGACCAGGGGCCCCCGCCGAGCGAGCTGGACCCGTGAGGGAGCAGGCCGGATCGTGGGTCCACACCGGAGCGGCCAGGCGGCTCGAGCCGCCGACTCCGACGAGAGGACAGCCCGGGGACCGAGCGCCGGCCGTTGTCTCGGGGACTACTAAAGCTGGGAGGCCTGGGACTGCAGCGTGACCTGGTAGCTCGGGCTCGTGACCCGGAGGGCGGTGAGACCGACGACGGCCAGGGCGGCGACCGCGATCATCGCGCCGGCCACCAGGATCACAGCGATCCCGCGCTCGGTGAGCCGGTAGCGAGTCGGAGCCGCCGCGGCGCGGACGGGAGTCGCCACCTCCGGCGAGCACGACCGCGGGCCGACGGACGAGGCCTGGCGAAGGGTCGGAGCCGGAAGCCGTCGCAGCGGACGGGCCACGGGGGCCGTCCGCGCGACCTTCCGACGCTGGCCGGGGCGGGTCGGGGCGACCCGGTCCGGCTGGGACACGGCGGCCCGACCGGCGCGGGCGTCTGCGGCGGGGCGGACCGGTGCGTCGATGGTCAGGGTGCTCATGTCGTTGCTCCTCGGAAAGGCATCGAACGGGTGTTCGATAGAACGTATGTACGATTCATACCGCGGATCGGCGTCTTTGCCAAGCCCATTCGAAAGAATGTTCGACAGTGTCGGGTTCATGGACACAGCACACCAGGGAGCACTGACACTTTTGGTCGGCTCCGGACCGGAGCCCCGCCAGCCCCGGTGCCGGGCCGGTCGCCGAGGCAGGCTAGGGAGGCAATATGCACTACTAGTGCACTAGACTGCATGTATGGATGATCCGACCTCCGACCTCGCCGCCGCGATCGGCGCCCGTGTCCGGGAACGACGACAGTCCCGACGGTGGACGCTGGACCAGCTGGCCGCACAGTCCGGGGTCAGCCGCCGCCTCGTGGTGAGCCTGGAGCAGGGCGCCACCAACCCCAGCGTGGGCACCCTGCTCCGACTGAGCGAGGCACTCGGCATCGGCCTGCCGGCTCTGGTCGCGCCCCGGGGCGCCGAGCCCGTCTCCGTCACCCGCGCCGGTGAGGGCTCGGTGCTGTGGACCGGAGAGGCCGGGGGGCGAGGGGTTCTCGTCGCGGCTACCCCAGACCCCGAAGGCGAGCTGTGGGACTGGGCCCTGGGCGCCGGGGACCAGCACGCGAGCCATCCGCACGCCGCCGGCACCCGGGAGCTGCTCCAGGTGCGGCAGGGGCAGGTCGTGCTCGTGGTGGCCGGAGAGTCGGTCACCCTGGACCCCGACGACGCCGTCGTCTTCGCGGGCGACGTGGCCCACTCGTACGCGAACCCCGGAACGGCTCCGGCCCGGTTCAGCCTCGCGGTGCTGGAGCCCCGAGCCGGGACCCGTACGGGGGTGTCCCCCGATGCCTGAGCCGGCCCCCACGCCTTCGCCGGCCCGGCCGGCTCCCTCCGAGCCCGCGCCCCGGCTGCTCGATGCCGCCCGGGTCGACCCGGCGGTCTTCGCCCTGCGCCCGGACTACCGCGCCCTCCTGATCGCCGTCGAGGGCATCGTCCCGGCCCCGAGCGACGAGGCGAGCGACCACCTGCTGCAGGTCGCCGAGTCCGCCGCCCGCCGCGCCCTCGAGCAGACCCCGGTCGACCAGCTGCCGCACGTGGCGGCCTGGCGGGACGCCTACCGTCAGTTCGGGGCCAAGCCGCAGCGGACCCGCAACAGCGTCGAGGCCCTGCTGCGCCGGGCGGCGGCCGGCGGGCTCCCCCGGGTCAACCGGCTGACCGACTTGTACAACGCCGTCTCGGTCCTCCACCAGCTGCCCCTCGGTGGCGAGGACCTCAGCCGGTACGCCGGTGCACCACGGCTGCTGCGCGCGACCGGGCTGGAGGCCTTCGACACCGCGGCGGAGGGCGTCATGACCGTCGAGCACCCGGACGCGGGTGAGGTCATCTGGTGCGACGACCTGGGGGTGACCTGTCGTCGCTGGAACTGGCGCCAGGCCCGTCGCACCCAGCTGACCGACGGCACCACCGGCGCGCTCTTCATCCTCGACGCGCTCGCCCCGCTGGCGGACGACGAGCTGTGGGCCGCGGCCGACGACCTGCTGACCCCCCTCGCACGGTGGAGTGCCGATCTGCACGGACAGACCCGGCTGATCAGTCGGCCCGACCCCGCCGACCCCGCCGACCCGCCGACCGCGGGTTGAGGTGGCGGTCCGAACAGACGGCGGGCCGGTCGGCGGGCCGCCTCCCTGGAGCCTGGCGGTGGCGGCGATGCTGTCGATCCAGGTGGGTTCGGCCCTCTCGGTCGGGCTGGCTTCGGACCTGGGTGCCGGCGGGGCGGCCTGGCTACGGCTCAGCGCCGGGGCACTCATCCTGCTGCTGGTGGCCCGCCCGCCGTGGCGGACGGTACGGCGGCGGGACGCACCCGGGCTGCTCGCCCTGGGCATCACGACCGGGCTGGTGACGGTCTGCTTCCTGGCCGCCATCGCGCGGATCCCCCTCGGCACGGCGGTCTCGGTCGAGTTCCTGGGCCCCCTGTCGGTCGCCGCGGTCAAGAGCCCGCACCGACGAGCCCTGGCCTGGCCCGCGCTGGCGCTGATCGGTGTCCTGCTGCTGGCCCAGCCGTGGCGCGGTCGGGTGGACCCGGCCGGCCTGGGCTTCGCCGCCCTGGCCGCCGTCGGCTGGGCGGGCTACATCCTGCTCACCCAGCACGTCGGAACCCGCTTCAGCGGGATCGGCGGCCTCGGCCTCACGGTGCCGGTCGCCGCCGTCACGGCCGCCGCGTTCGGGGTCCCCCAGGCGGCCGGCCACCTGACGCCGACCCTTCTCGTCATCGCCCTCGGGCTCGCCGTGCTGCACCCGGTCCTGCCCTTCGCGTTCGAGATGCTCGCCCTCCGCCGGAT
Source organism: Friedmanniella sp. (assembly GCA_025964935.1). Classification (GTDB taxonomy): domain Bacteria; phylum Actinomycetota; class Actinomycetes; order Propionibacteriales; family Propionibacteriaceae; genus Microlunatus. Next base: position 5,709 of record JAOPXW010000139.1, read on the forward strand.
GAGCACCGCCGCGTTCGGGACGCTGATGGCAGTGGAACCGGCCATCGGCGTCCTCGTCGGTACGGTCCTGCTGCACCAGCGTCCCTCGGCCGGCCAGGTCGCGGGCCTCGCCCTCGTCGTGCTGGCCGGTGCCGGCGCCCAACGGGTCGCAGGCGGCCGGGACGGGAGTTCAGACCCCGACCGCATCCCCCGGTCGAGCCACGATCTGTGAGACCCGCCGCGCGACACGCATCGAACAGATGTTTGATTTTGTCTGCTGGCTTCCCTAATGTCAGGCTCATGGCCGCCAGTGACAACCAAGACCCGCCGTCGAGCCCGCCGCGCCGCAAGCGCGGACGTCCCAGCGCGGCCGAGGTCGCGGCGCAGCTCGGCACCTCGGCGACGGTCAGCTCGCTGCCCGACGGGCCGGCCGACGACCACGGCCTGACCCCGCGGCAGCGACGCATCCTCGAGGTGATCAAGGAAGCGGTCGACCTGCGCGGCTACCCGCCCAGCATTCGCGAGATGGGCGAGGCCGTCGGTCTGGCGAGCTCCTCCAGCGTCGCGCACCAGCTGCGCACCCTGGAGCAGAAGGGGTTCCTCCGTCGCGACCCGAACCGCCCGCGCGCCCTGGAGGTGCTGCTGCCCGGCGAGACCGCCGACAACACGCCGTCGCTGCCCGCCCCGCGTCCGTCGCTGACTGGGACCGCCGCAGCGGGCTTCGACGAGACCGGGGTCAACGACGCCTACCCGGAGCCGGTGATGGTGCCGGTACTGGGTCGGATCGCGGCCGGTGGTCCGATCCTGGCCGAGGAGCAGGTCTCCGACGTGTTCGCGCTCCCCCGCCAGCTGGTCGGTCAGGGCACCATGTTCACCCTCGAGGTCCGCGGCGACTCGATGATCGACGCCGCGATCTGCGACGGCGACTGGGTGGTGGTCCGGCAGCAGCCGACCGCCGACAACGGTGACATCGTCGCCGCCCTCCTGGACAACGAGGCCACGGTCAAGACGTTCAAGCGGACGGACGGCCAGATCTGGCTGCTGCCGCACAACCCGGCGTACGACCCGATCGACGGCAACCATGCCTCCATCCTGGGGAAGGTCGTCGCCGTGCTCCGCCGCCTCTGATCCGGCGCGGAGCACCCGCGGTCAGAGCAGGCTCGGCTCGGAGATGGCCATCTGGTCGGCGAACCGGGCCACGGCCCGCAGCTTGTTGGCCACGTCCAGGGCGGCGACCTTGTACGCCTCCGACAGCGTCGGGTAGTTGAGCACCGTGTCGACCAGGTAGTCCACCGTCCCGCCGCAGCCCATGATGGCCTGCCCGATGTGCACCAGCTCGGTGGCGCTGGTACCGAAGATGTGCACGCCCAGGATCTCCCGGGTGTCGGAGTGCACGATCAGCTTGAGCATCCCGTACGAGTCCCCCACGATCTGACCGCGGGCCAGCTCCCGGTAGCGGGAGATCCCCACCTCGAAGGGCACCGACTCGCGCGTCAGCTCCCCTTCGGTCTTCCCGCAGTAGGAGATCTCGGGGATGGTGTAGATGCCGATCGGCTGCAGGCCCTGGAGCTCGTTGGCGGGCTCGTCGAAGGCGTGGGCCGCGGCAAGACGCCCCTGGTCCATCGAGGTGGCCGCCAGCGCCGGGAAGCCGATCACGTCCCCCACGGCGTAGATGTGGCCGACCGCGGTCTGGTAGTGCTCGTTGACGACCAGGCGTCCGCGAGGGTCGGCGGACAGCCCGGCGAGGTCCAGGTTCAGCGCCGCGGTGTTGCCCTGCCGCCCGGCGCTGTGCATGACCACCTCGGCGGCGATCCGCTTGCCCGAGGCCAGGGTGGTGATCGTCCCCCGGCCGGAGCTCTCGACCGAGGCGACCTCCTCGCCGAAGCGGAACGACATGGTGTGGTCGCG
>JAOPXW010000082.1 GCA_025964935.1 Friedmanniella sp.
CCGCCCGCACCCGGTCGATGATCGCGAGGTAGCGCTCGCTGCGGTAAGACCGGCGCATCGCCCGCAGCACCCCGTCCGACCCCGACTGCAGCGGCATGTGCAGCTGGGGCATGACGTTGGGGGTCTCGGCCATCGCCGCGATGACGTCGTCGGTGAAGTCCTTGGGGTGCGGGGAGGTGAACCGGACGCGCTCCAGCCCGTTCACCTGCCCGCAGGCGCGCAGCAGCTTGGCGAAGGCCGAGCGGTCGCCGAACTCGACGCCGTACGCGTTCACGTTCTGACCGAGCAGGGTGACCTCCTGCACGCCCTCGTCGACCAGGGCCCGCACCTCGGCCAGGACGTCGCCGGGACGCCGGTCGGTCTCCTTGCCCCGCAGCGAGGGGACGATGCAGAAGGTGCAGGTGTTGTTGCAGCCCACACTGATCGACACCCAGGCCGCGTACGCCGAGTCCCGCCGGGTCGGCAGGTTGGAGGGGAAGGTCTCCAGGGCCTCCCGGATCTCGACCTGCGCCTCCTCCTGGACCCGGGCCCGCTCGAGCAGGACGGGCAGCGAGCCGATGTTGTGGGTGCCGAAGACCACGTCGACCCACGGGGCCCGCCGGACGATGTCGGACTGGTCCTTCTGGGCCAGGCAGCCACCGACGGCGATCTGCATGCCGGGGTGGCTGGTCTTGGTGGGCAGCAGGTGCCCGAGGCTGCCGTACAGCTTGTTGTCGGCGTTCTCCCGGACCGCGCAGGTGTTGAAGACCACGACGTCGGCGGGGTGCTCGGCGTCGGCCTTGAGGTAGCCGGCGTCCTCCAGCAGCCCTGAGAGCCGTTCGGAGTCGTGCACGTTCATCTGGCAGCCGTGCGTCCGGATCTGGTAGGTCCGGGACGGGACGACGGCGAGGTCGTGGGCGGCGGGGCCGGTGGGGGCGGTGGTCGACATAGCGGAACCAGCGTAATGCGCTCCGGGCGTGCGGCGCGGACGCCGACCGCGCCCCCGGTAGAGTGCGGCGGTGACCAACCCCACCGGCGAGCAGTACGAGATCACCTTGGGCACCCAGAGGGCGGTGGTGACCGAGGTCGGGGCCACGCTCCGGGTCTACGCGGTGGACGGGCACGACATCGTGTCGGGCTTCGAGGCCGACGAGGTCGTCCACGGGGGCCGGGGCATGCAGCTCCTGCCCTGGCCCAACCGCATCCGGGACGGCCTCTACACCTTCGCCGGTCAGCCCCAGCAGCTGGATCTCAGCGAGCCGAAGCGCCACAACGCGATCCACGGACTGGCGCGGCACGTGGCCTGGACCGTGGTCGAGCAGACCGCGGACACGATCACCCAGCAGGTGCGGATCTACCCGCAGCCGGGCTGGCCCGGCACCCTCGAGGCCCAGATCACCCACCAGCTCACCATCAGGGGCCTCAGCGTCACCGTGAGGGCGACCAACATCGGCGACACCGACGTCCCGTACGGCTACGCGGCCCACCCCTACCTCACGGTCGGGGAGGACCGGGTCGACGAGATCGCCGTGACCATGCCCGCGAACTCCTACCTCGACGTGGACGACCGGCTGCTCCCGGTCCAGGTGCGGCCCGTGGCCGGCACGCCCCAGGACCTGCGCAGCGGGGACCTGCTGGGCGACCGTGTGCTGGACACCGCCTACACCGACCTGGCCCGGGAGGCCGACGGCCGGTGGCGGATCCGGCTGAGCCGCGGTGACCGGCACGCCGAGCTGTGGGGGGACGCCGCGATGACCTGGGCGCAGGTCTTCACCGGGGAGGACCGGCGTGACATCGCCTTGGCCGTGGAGCCGATGACCTGCGGGCCCGACGCCTTCAACGAGGGCCCCACCCACGACGGGATGATCGTGATCCCACCGGAGAAGACCTTCACGGCCCGGTGGGGTCTCAGCGGGAGCTGAGGGTCCGTGGCGGGGCCGGCTCGACCCCGAGCCGGCCGAGGGTGGACAGACCACCCAGCAGCCGGTCCACGTCGACGTCGTCGGTGTAGGGCGCCAGACCGACCCGGACGGCGCCCCGGTCCCCCAGCCCGAGGTGACGCGACGCCTCCAGCGCGTAGAAGTGGCCGGCCGGGGCGTTGACCCGGAGCCCGGCCAGCCGCTCGGCGACCTCGGCCGCACTCGCGTCCGGCAGGTCGAACAGGATGGTCGAGGTGCGCCGGGCGGCGCGGCTGTAGACCGTCGCCCCGAGGGAGGAGAGCCCCGACTCGATCCGGCGCTGCAGCCGGTGCTGGTGCTCCTGGACGGCCGCCAGGGAGGCGAGCAGCCCCGCCCGGCGATCCTGGTGCTCCCCCGCCAGACCGGCCAGGTAGTCCACCGCCGCGCTCACGCCGGCGAGCAGCTCGTACGGCAGGGTCCCCAGCTCGAACCGCTCGGGCACGACGTCGGTCGAGGGCAGCAGCTTGTCGGGGTGCAGGGTCTGGAGCAGGCGCGGGTCCGCCAGCAGCACCCCCAGGTGCGGGCCGAGGAACTTGTACGGCGAGCAGACGAAGAAGTCACAGCCGAGGCCGGGCAGGTCGACCAGGGCATGGGCGGTGTAGTGCACCCCGTCCACGTAGACCAGCGCGCCCACCGCGTGGGCCAGCGCGGCGATCGCCGCCACGTCGGGCTCGGTCCCGATCAGGTTGCTGGCCGCGGTCACCGCGACCAGCCGGGTCCTCTCGGTCAGCAGCCGACCGACCTGGCCCGGGTCCAGCTCGCCGGACTCGGGGTCGAAGTCGGCCCACCGTACGGTCACCCCGGACGCGGCCGCCGCAGTCACCCAGGGACGGATGTTGGCGTCGTGGTCGAGCCGGCTGACGACCACCTCGTCCCCCGGTGACCAGGTCCGGGCCACCGTCCGGGCCAGGTCGAAGGTGAGCTGGGTGGCGCTGCGTCCGAAGACGACCCCGGCCGGGTCACCCTGGACGAGGTCGGCCATGGCCTGCCGGGCCTCGACCACGATCTTGTCGGCGTTCCGCTGCGCGAGGTTGGCCTGCCCACGGTTGGCCAGCGGGGCGGCCAGGGCCGCGGTGATGGCGTCGATCACCGGCCGGGGCGTCTGGGTGCCGCCCGGGGCGTCGAAGAAGGTCAGGCCGGCCCCCAGCGACGGGAAGTCCGCCCGGACCCGGGCGACGTCGAAGCTCATGGCCGGAACCTAGCAGCGCGTGGGAGCGCTGTCATGGGTGCCCGCCGAGCGTCACGAGGACTCACCGCGCAGTCTCGGTGGCCCGCGACTCACGGACGACCGTGACGCGGATCTGGCCGGGGTAGGTGAGCTCCTCCTCGATCTGCTTGGCGATGTCGCGCGCGAGGACCTGCGCCTCGATGTCGTCGACCGTCTCGGGCACCACCATCACCCGCAGCTCGCGCCCCGCCTGCATGGCGAACACCTTGTCGACCCCGTCGTGACCACCGGCGATCGCCTCCAGCCGGTCCAGCCGCTGGACGTACGCCTCGATGCTCTCGCGACGGGCACCCGGCCGGGAGCCGCTGATCGCGTCGGCCGCCTGGGTCAGCACCGCCTCGACGGTCCGGACCTCGACCTCGTTGTGGTGGGCCTCGATGGCGTGCACCACGTCGGGGTGCTCGCCGTAGCGGCGGGCCAGGTCCGCCCCGATGATGGCGTGCGAGCCCTCCACCTCGTGGGTCAGCGCCTTGCCGATGTCGTGCAGGAAGGCGGACCGCTTGCACACGGCCACGTCGAGCTGCAGCTCGGCCGCCATCAACCCGGCGATGTGCGCGCACTCGACCAAGTGCTTCAGGACGTTCTGCCCGTACGAGGTCCGGTACCGCAGCGTGCCCAGGATGGGGATCAGGGCCGGGTGCAGGTCGGAGATGCCCACCTCGGCCAGGGCGTCCTCGGCGGCGCGCAGGCACTGCTGCTCGATCTGGGCCTTGCTCCGCTCGTGCACCTCCTCGATCCGGGCCGGGTGGATGCGCCCGTCCTTCACCAGCTCCGTCAGGGTCATCCGCGCCGTCTCGCGGCGAACCGGGTCGAAGCACGAGAGCAGCACCGACTCCGGGGTGTCGTCGATCATGACGTTGACCCCGGTCACCTGCTCGAACGCGCGGATGTTGCGGCCCTCGCGGCCGATGATCCGGCCCTTCATGTCGTCCCCGGGAAGGTGGACCGCGGAGACCACCGACTCCGAGGTCTGCTCGGAGGCCAGGCGCTGGATCGCGCCGACGACGATCATCGAGGCCTTGGCGTCGGCCTCCCGCGCCGCCTGCCGCTCGATGTCGCGGGCCACCAGCACCGCCTGCCGCTTGGCGTCGTGCTCGACCACGGCCACCAGCTCGGCCTTGGCCTGTTCGGCGGTCAGACCGGCGACCCGCTCCAGGGCCTGCTGGTGCTGGAGCGCGGTGTCGGCCAAGGCGTACCGCTGGGCCTTGAGCTCGGCCTTGACCTCGTCGAGATGACGGGCCCGCTCCTCGAGCGCGCGGGCCTCGAGGTCGAGCCGCTCCTCGCGATCGGTCAGCCGCTGCTCCCGCCGCTCCAGCTCCGCGCGCTGGTCGCGGAGCTCGTTGCGGCGCGCCCGGGCCTCCTCGTCCGCGGCCGACCGGGCCGCGTGCGCGGCCGCCATCACGGCGTCCGCCTTGGCCCGGGCCTCGGAGACCTCCAGCTCGGAGGCGGCGCGGGTGGCCTGCACCTCCTCGAGCAGGGCCTGACGCTGCTCGGTCACCCGCTCCAGCTCGGCCCGCACCTGGTCACCCGCGGCGACCGCCGCGGCCTGGCTGTCCTCGTCGACCACGAGGCCGCGCCGGGGCTGAGCCGCCGCCGTGGAGCCACCACGGCGGACCACGACCACGAAGGCGACCACGGCCGCCAGGACCACGACGAGCAGCAGGCCGATCAGGATCAGTAGCTCAAAAGGGTTCAGTCCCATCACGTTGACTCCCGTCTACACGCTCCCGCGTGTAATCAAGAGGGTCCGCAACGCCGGGGGGAAACGGCAGCGCCGCTCCTCAGAGCGGCGCCTTACAGCAGATAGGTCGGTCGATCAGGAAACTGCTCAGCTGAAGTCGAAGGTCTGACACAGGGTTGCGGCACAGCGGGTCATATCGAATAGGCGTTGCGGAAGGCCTCGTTCCTGCAGGGTAAGCCTGGCCCCGGTGGGGGTCAAGCATCGGGTGCCTCAGCAGTCGAGACGGCTGCGTAAGTCCTCGGAACGACCCAGTACCTCGCCGAGAACCCGAGCGGCCACCCCACCCGAGAACCCGCGCCGACCCAGCGCCCCGGACAGCCGGCGGTAGGCGACCTCTCGCGACAGCTCACCCATGGTCCGGTACTTGCGCTCGGCCAGCGACAGGGCCGCCGCGTACTCGTCGTCGGTCCCGACGGCGCTCAGGGCCTGGTCGATCTGGTCGCGGTCGACCCCGCGAGTCTGGAGCTCCCGGCGCAGGGCGCTCTTGGACAGGTGGCGACGTTGTTGGCGTGAACTGACCCAGTCGACGGCGAAGGCGCCGTCGTCCACCAGCCCGACCTCCTCCATCCGGTCCAGCACCACCGCCGCCGCGTCGTCGGGCACCTCTTTCGCGCGGAGGGCCTCGGCCAGCTCGTGCCGGGTGCGGGCCTGGGCCGAGAGCTTGCGCAGCACGATGGTCCGGGCCAGCGACTCCGGGTCGGCGTCCGGCCCGTCGTCGCGATCGCCCGCCGGCCGTCCGGACCGGGCCGGGCGTCCGCCCGGGTCGCGATCGGGGGGCGAGCTTCCGCTCTCCTCCGAGCGGGCCGAGCGGCCCGACCGATTCGACCGACCTGACCGGTCGGATCGGTCCGGCTGGCCCGACTGCTGCCGCCCCCCCGACCCACGAACGCCGCGGCCGGCATCGGGACCGCCATCGTCAGCGGCGTCGGCGTCCGCGTTGGCGTCGACGTCCGGGTCGGCGTCCTGGAGCGCCGAGGTCTGCCGGCGGGCCGCCCGAAGGTCAGACCTCTGGGAGCGTCGACCCTCCCCGCGTCGGGGACCGGGAGTGGACGTAAGCGGCTCCACGTCGGGAACCGCCACGCCCTGACGTGTGAGCCAGGCGCGAACCTGGTCGACCGCCTGCTTCTCCCCGGCCAAGGCTTAGAACTCCACCTCGCCGGTCACCGGGTCGACACCGGCGGGGGCGTCGACCTGGGGGCCGATGCCCATCTTCTCCTTGATCTTCTTCTCCAGCTCGTTGGCGAGGTCGGGGTTGTTGCGCAGGTAGTTGCGCGCGTTCTCCCGGCCCTGTCCCAGCTGGTCGGCCTCGTAGGTGAACCAGGCACCCGCCTTGCGGATGATGCCGGCGTCGACCCCGAGGTCGATCAGGCTGCCCTCTCGGCTGATGCCGTGGCCGTAGAGAATGTCGAACTCGGCCTGCTTGAACGGCGGGGCCATCTTGTTCTTGACGATCTTGGCGCGGGTCCGGTGCCCGACCATCTCCTGGCCGTCCTTGAGCGTCTCGATCCGACGCACGTCGAGACGGATGGAGGAGTAGAACTTGAGGGCGCGCCCACCGGTGGTCGTCTCGGGCGAGCCGAACATCACCCCGATCTTCT
>JAOPXW010000108.1 GCA_025964935.1 Friedmanniella sp.
CGTGGTGGGAGCCGACGAGGCCGGCCTGCAGTACAAGGACATCCTCAAGGCCGACCTCGAGGCCGACCCGCGCGTCGCCGAGGTCGTCGACGTCGGGGTCAGCGAGGACGAGGACACGGCGTACCCGCACGTCGCCGTCGAGGCGGCCCGCCGGATCGTCGCGGGTCGGGCCGACCGCGCGCTGCTCGTCTGCGGGACCGGTCTCGGGGTGGCGATCAGCGCCAACAAGGTGCCGGGCATCCGTGCGGGGACGGCCCACGACTCGTTCTCGGTCGAGCGGTCCGTGCTCAGCAACGACGCCCAGGTGCTCTGCTTCGGGCAGCGGGTCGTCGGCATCGAGCTCGCCCGCCGGCTGGCCAAGGAGTGGCTCGGCTACGTCTTCGACCCGAAGTCCGCCTCGGCCTCCAAGGTCGCGGCCATCGGCAGCTACGAGGGTCAGACCTCGGCCGAGGCCGAGGGTCAGGTCTGCGACTGAGCCACGCCCGTGGTCGGTGACGCACCGACTCCTGGATCGACGACCGTCTCCGCCTTCGGGTGGGGGCGGTCGTTCGGCGTTCCGGGGCGGTTCCGGGGGCAGCTGAGTGGGCGGGAGCCGGAGCGGAGTGGGCCGCTGAGCAGTGGGCGGAGCCTGCGCGGAGTGGCGCGGGAGCCTGAGAGGGCATCTCAGGAGTGGGGCGGGGCGGGTGAGATACCGGGGCCCCGGCGGGACCACACAAATGCGTACGGGCGCCTCGAGGCCCGTATCGGGCGATAGGGAAGGCGCTCCTGACTAGCGAATTCACCCAGGCGCCCCGGGTCTCCCTCCCACTGTCTTCCCAACCAGAAAGCTGAGCAGACTCATGTCCGATCTCCTGCAGAAGCCGCCCTCCCTCCGCCCCCGGCTCGCCGTCCTGGCGATGGTCGTGATGGCGGGAGCCTCCGTGCTCGCCTCGCCGTCGCTCGCCCAGGCCGGCCCCGCCCAGGCCCCCTCGGCCCCCGTGGTCACCACCGCCCCGGCGCCCAGTGCCCAGGCCACCACCGTCACCCACCGCAACACCTTGACCCCCGCGGTCAAGAAGCTGATGAAGGGCACCGGCCTCGACGCCGAGCGCAAGGCCGTCTCGGCCTACTGGACCGCCAACCGGATGAAGGCGGCCAAGTCCCTGGACGGCACCAGCGCCCTGAAGCGCGCCGGGGTCGCTCCGCAGGCCGACAAGTCCAGCGTCCCGTCGGCGCTGAAGGGCCCGGCCGTCACCATCGCGCCGGCCAAGTCGGCCAAGGCCCTCAAGGCCGGCCAGACCGCGCCCAAGATGGTGCAGCGGACGAGCTATCCGAACCTGCCCTACTGGTACCCGGCCGCCCGGACCAACGGCAAGGTGTTCTTCACCCGCAGCGGCCTGAACTACGTCTGCTCGGCCACCATCGTCAACAGCGAGGGCAAGAGCCTGGTCTGGACCGCCGGCCACTGCGTGGTCGACGGCAAGGTGTGGGACAGCAACTTCACCTTCGTCCCGTCCTACAACAACGGCTCCCGCCCGTACGGCACCTGGTACTCCCGTCAGCTGACCACCACCAGCGGCTGGTACTACAACCGGGACTTCACCCAGGACGTCGGCGCGGTGACCATGTACCGCAACGCGTACGGCTACCGGATCACCGACTACCTCGGGGCGCAGGGGATCACCTGGAACCAGTCGGCCAACTACTACACCTGCGCCTTCGGCTACCCGCAGGCCTCGCCCTACAACGGGGCCTACCTGACCGAGGCGTGCGGCAGCACCGGCAACCCGGGCAACGGCACCATCTACATGTACTCCGGGATGACCGGCGGCTCCTCCGGCGGTGCCTGGTACCGCAACTTCGACGGCAACTGGGGCCAGGTCAACGGCCACAACGACTTCATCTACACCAGCAGCCCGGTGTGGATGTACAGCCCCTACTACGGCAACCAGGTTGCCTCGCTCTACAACGCAGTGCGCTACCAGACGAGCTGAAGCGTCTGACCCGAATCGACCCGGGGGCTCGGCGGCCAATCCGCTGGGCCCTCGGGCCGAAACCATTTCTACGGACCGAACGTTAATCCGGTGACCGGCGCAGATGTGCAGGTCGGCGGTTCATCCCCTCGGGAGAATGTGAACATCATGCGCCTCAGCTCCAGCTCTCTCCACCCCGTCCTCCGCGTCGCGGGGGCGGTCTCCACGGCCACGCTGCTCCTGGTGGCCGTGGCCGCCTGTGCGGCCCAGGCCGTCCCCGCCGGTGGCCCCACCTCCGGCGGTGCGGCCTCAGGGGTCGTGTCGTCCGGCCCGATGCCGTCCGGACCGGCCAGCTCGGCCGGGCCCAACCTGGTCACCCCCGAGAAGGCGGTCGACCTCAAGGCCCAGCGCTGGACCAGCGTCAAGGCGGTGCCGGGGAAGTCCGCCGTCCTGGTCGAGGGCGTCCTGAGCGGCAGCCCCCCGTGTGTCGTGCTCGGGAAGGTCACGGTCACCGAGACCCAGGACCAGGTGACGGTCACGGTCATGGCCGGGAAGCGGCCCGGGGCCAGCTGCGACGGCCCGCAGCCGGCCGTGGCGTACGCGTACGTCACGCAGGTCGCCATGGACGCCCCGCTCGGCGACCGCAAGGTGGTCGACGGCGCCCGCTGACCCCGGGAAAGTGACGCCAGCGCGCCCAAACCGGCTCTGGCGACCGATATCGACGCACTGGCGTCACTTTTCCGGGGTGGCCGGCGGCTCGGTCTCCCGCAGGTACGGGTGCGGCCGCGGCCAGGGTGTCGGCGGCCCCGGCGGGTGGCCCCCCGCGGCCAGCCTGGTCACCGCGGTGATGGCGAGGTCGGGCAGCCAGAGCAGGACCGCCGCGGCGAAGGTGACCACCAGCACCACCCCGACCACCGGTGCGGCCAGGCAGCCCACGGCCACCGGCAGCACCGAGGACCGCCCGTACAGCACGGCCGGCACGACGGCGGCCGCCGCCAGCAGCAGCCAGCGGCCGGGGTTGTGCCAGCCACCCGCCCCGGAGCCGGCGACCGCGAGACCGACGGCGGTCCCGACCCCGACCAGCACCGCCACCATCTGGGCGAGGAACGCCAGTCCGGCCGGCACCCGGCCCATCCGGAGGAAGCGGTTCAGGGTGACCGCGGCCCAGAACATCGAGGCCCGGATCGGGGCCAGCCCCTGCAGCCGCAGCGCCCGGTAGAACTGCCGGTCGGCGGCCAGCCGGTCCGCGTACGCCTGGGTCGGGTCGCTCGGACGGAGCAGCAGGGCCTGGTCGGAGCGCCGGTCGTGCAGCAGCGCCGGATAGAGCTGCCGCCCGTAGCTGGCCGTCAGTCCCCACAGCCAGGCCGGGGCCGAGGCCAGGTCGGTGCTCGCGCCCGGAGCGTGCGCCGGGACCTCCCACCAGCTGCCGTCCCGGTCGGTGAACCCGAACGAGCCGATGACCTGGAACCGTCGGAACGAGATGACGCGCAGCCCCACCTGGGGGTAGGTCGGGTCGGTGGGGGAGGGGTGAAAACCGGGGGCGAGGGCCACCCGCGTCATTATGCTCACCGCGCCACGACCGGGCTCTGGTCAGGTCCGCAACCTGGGGTGGGGGCCTGTCCGGAAAAGGTGTGGGAAATAATCCTTTGATGGCCACCACGTCGCAGAGTCCTGCCTCCCTGCCCTGGATCGAGCGTCTGGTGTCCCTGGACACCACGAGCCGACACTCCAACCTCGACCTCATCGCGGTCCTGGAGGAGGAGATCTCCCGGGTCGGGTTGACCTCGGAGCGGATCCCCAACGACGACGGCACCAAGGCCAACCTGATCTGCACCATCCCGGCCGCGGACGGCAGCACCGGCGGCGGGGTGGTCCTGTCCGGCCACACCGACGTCGTGCCCGTCGACGGCCAGAAGTGGAGCACCGACCCGTTCGTGCCGGTGATCCGCGACGGCCGGCTCTACGGCCGCGGGACCGCGGACATGAAGTCCTTCATCGGCGTCATCATGCACCGGCTGGCCGACCTGGCCGCCGCGTCCCTGTCCGAGCCGATCCACCTGGCCTTCTCCTACGACGAGGAGGTCGGCTGCCTGGGTGGGGCGTTCCTCGCCGAGGCGCTGGGCTCCCGGCCCGAGCCGCCGCGGGTCTGCATCGTGGGGGAGCCCTCGACCATGAACGTGATCGCCGGCCACAAGTCCAGCAACCTGGTCGAGCTCACCTTCCACGGGCGCTCGGCCCACTCCTCGCTGACCCCGGAGGGCACCAACGCCATCGAGTACGCCGCCCGCATCGTCACCGCCGTACGGGACATCGCGAACGGTCGCCGCGCCGACGGGCCGTACGACGACAGCTACCGGGTGCCGTGGACCACGGCCGGGGTCAACATGATCTCCGGCGGCATCGCCACCAACACCGTGCCCGAGCTGTGTACGGTGCGCTACGAGTTCCGCACCATCGCCGACGACGACCCGCAGGCGATCATCGACGAGATCACCCGGCAGGCACGGGAGTTGGAGGTCGAGATGAAGGCCGAGCACGAGGAGGCCTCAGTCGACGTCCGCATCATGGCCGAGGTTCCGGCGCTGGACAGCCGGGACGACGGTCCGGCGTACGCGCTGGCGGTCGAGCTGGGCGGGACCGCCTCGGCCGACAAGGTCACCTACGGGACCGAGGCCGGGCAGTTCGCCAACGCCGGCATCGACGCGGTCGTCTGCGGCCCGGGCGACATCGCCCAGGCCCACGCCGCCGACGAGTACATCGAGCTGGCCCAGATCGAGGCGTGTGAGCAGTTCATCGCGGCGCTGGTCCAGCGTCTGACCCGGAAGGACGTCTGACATGAGCAGCAACACCAGCATGACCCCCGCCATGACGACCCAGCAGCAGGCCGTGGCCCGCCGCGCCGTCATCGCCTCCTCCATGGGCAACGCCCTGGAGTGGTTCGACATCATCGTGTACGCCTCGTTCGCGGTGGTGATCAGCAAGCTGTTCTTCCCCGCCGCCGACGGGGTGACGGGGCTGCTGTTCACCTTCGGGGCGTTCGCCACCTCCTACCTGATCCGCCCGCTCGGTGCCCTGGTCCTCGGCTCGTACGCCGACCGCTCCGGCCGCAAGAACGCGCTGACCCTGACCATCGCCCTGATGACCGTGGGCACCGCGATCATGGCTCTGGCTCCGACGGCGGCGATGATCGGTCCGGCCGCGGGACTGGTCATCCTCGCCTCGCGGCTGCTGCAGGGCTTCTCGGCCGGCGGGGAGTTCGGCACCGCCACCACGTTCCTGGTCGAGAACGCGCCGCAGCGGAAGGCGTTCTACGCCTCCTGGCAGGTCGCGACCCAGGGGGCGGCGATGCTGCTGGCCTCGGCGTTCGGCTTCGGTCTGAACGTCTTCCTCTCGCCCGAGCAGCTCAGCAGCTGGGGGTGGCGGGTGCCCTTCTTCTTCGGCCTGCTGGTCGGGCCGGTCGGCCTGTGGATCCGGCTGAAGATGGACGAGACCCCGGAGTTCCTGGAGGCGGAGAAGGTCAAGTCCCCGGTCGTGCGCACCCTGGTCGACCACACCGGTCGGGTGCTGAGCGCGGCCGCCGCGGTCGGGTTGGCCTCGATCTCGGTCTACCTGATCCTCTACATGCCGACGTTCGCGGTCAGCAATCTCCACCTGCCCCGCT
>JAOPXW010000109.1 GCA_025964935.1 Friedmanniella sp.
CGATATCGAGCACGGGAGGCCGCTTCAGCCGCTTTTCGAGCGCGCGGGTCAGCAGACTCTCATAGAGGCCTTCGAGGAGACTGCTGTCGTCGGGGGTCACCCGTGTCAGCTTGCCAGGGAAGGGCGATCGAGGTGCGCTATCGGGCGTTCTGCGTCTTGGAAGGGGAGAATTCGGTCGAGGATTGCCTACTCAGCGCGGCGCCGCCGAACCGGGCCGGGGTGCCCGGAGGCTCAGGAGCGTTCCGAAGCGGCCGCGTCACCAATACAGACCACTCCGGGTCGGATGACGTCGGCGTACACACCGAGCATCATCTGCCGTTCGTCGGCCAGCGGCTTGAGCCACGGTCCACGAGCGGCCGAGCCGTCCTGGTCGAGGTCGATCATGCGGCACCGCGGGATGCGTTCCCGCACCAACAGCTCAACCGAGCCCACCACGACGCGGCAGCCGACCCAGGACTCCTCCACGAACGGCTCGTCGGTCCGCACCACGAGGTTCACCCGCAGCCGCCGGGGGTCGGCGTTCAGGTTCCACCGCGCTGCGCACCAGTCCAGCGAGGCCGTGCCGACCAGCGAGACGGCGCCCATGTCCTGGTGGGGAGTCTGGTGCTCCGGCAGGACTCGGACCGGGGCCGCCATTCGCTCCGAGAGGTGCTCTTCGAGGGCCGGATCGCCCACAACCCACGATCCGTCCACGCCGCTGACCGTGACGCCGGACGCCGTGGTGGAGGCTGAATAGTCGAAGACGGCGTCCCGGCGACGGAAGCGTCGGGTGCTCTTGCCGGAGGCGAACAGACCCGCGGCGTCCTCGACCGCGTACCAGCGGTCGCCGACCATCCCACGCTGGTTGAACCGTACGGTGGCCAGCTCTTCGCCGCCCATCGACTTCACGGGATACCGGCGTATCCGCTCGACCACCACCACCGGACCAACGTACGGGTCTGAGGGACCACCGGGTACCGTCGGACCCGACAGGCGGCGCACGTGCGCAACCCGGCCCCGCCGCCACCCTCACTTCAGGAGTACCCATGCTGACCGTCCACGCCTACGCCGCCCCGAGCGCCACCGCGCCGCTGGAGCCCACCACCATCGAGCGCCGCGACCTCGGGCCGCGCGACATCCTGATCGACATCAAGTTCGCCGGCATCTGCCACTCCGACATCCACACCGCCCGCGGCGAGTGGGGCGACGCCGGCTGGCCCATCGTCGTCGGCCACGAGATCGCCGGTCTGGTCGCCGAGGTCGGCTCCGAGGTCGACAAGCACGCCGTCGGCGACCGGGTCGGCGTCGGCTGCCTGGTCGACTCCTGCCGCGAGTGCGACTCCTGCCTGAAGGGCCTGGAGCAGTACTGCCTGAACGGCAACATCGGCACCTACGGCGGCATCGGCCGCGACGGCAAGCCCACCGCCGGCGGCTACTCCACCCACATCGTTGTCGACCAGGACTTCGCCCTCCGCATCCCCGAGGGCATCGAGCTGGACGCCGCCGCGCCGCTGCTGTGCGCCGGCATCACCCTCTTCTCCCCGCTCAACCACTGGAACGCGGGACCGGGCAAGAAGGTCGCCATCATCGGCCTGGGCGGCCTCGGGCACATGGGCGTCAAGATCGCCCACGCCATGGGCGCTGAGGTGACCGTGCTCAGCCAGTCCCTGAAGAAGCAGGAGGATGGGCTGCGCCTGGGCGCCGACCACTACTACGCCACCAGCGACCCCGACACCTTCGAGCAGCTGGGCGGCACGTTCGACCTGATCGTCAACACCGTGTCGGCCAACCTCGACCTCGACGCCTACATGGGTCTGCTCGCCGTCGACGGCACCCTGGTCGAGGTGGGCGCCCCCGAGCACCCGATGTCGGTCAAGGCCTTCTCGCTGCTCCCGGGCCGCCGCAGCCTCGCCGGCTCCAGCATCGGCGGCATCCCCGAGACCCAGCAGATGCTCGACTTCTGCGCCGAGCACGGCCTGGGCGCCGAGATCGAGGTCATCAGCGCCGACAAGATCAACGAGGCCTGGGACCGGGTCGTGGCCAGCGACGTCCGCTACCGCTTCGTGATCGACACCGCCACCCTGGGCTGAGCGCGCGACGAGGGGACCGGCCCGCGGGCCGGTCCCCTCTTGTCGTCTTCCGTCTGCCTCCCCGGCGCCCGGCTCAAAGCTCCGCCCACCCGCAGGGTCAGGGGACGTCCTGGCCGCGCGCCGCGCTGAACAGCGAGTACCACTCGACCCGGGTGAGCTGAGCGGCGACCGCGGCCGCGTCGGCGCAGGCCCGGATGCGCTCCGGGTTGGTCGTCCCGATGACGGGGCTGATGTCGGCCGGGTGCCTCATCAGCCAGCCCAGGACGATCGCCTCCGGGGCCACGCCGTACTGCCCGGCCAGGGTCGCCACCATGGCCGACGTCACCCGCTCTGCCGGGCCGGCGTCGCCGGTGCGCGCTCCGCTGTAGACACCCCTGGCCAGGGAGCCCCAGGCTTGCAGCGCGACCCCGTGGGCCGCCCCGTACTCCAGGGTGCCGAGCGGGAAGTCGTAGGCGATCCCCTGGTCCCCGTTGACCCCGATCCCAGCCTCGACCCAGTCCCGCTTGCGCAGGCTCAGCTCCAGCTGGTTGACGACGATGGGCAGCTCCAGGTGGCGTTGCAGGGTCGCCATCTGGACTCCCGCCATGTTGGACACCCCGATCTGACGGATCAGGCCCTCGGCATGCAGCTCGGTCAGCGCCTCCGCCACCAGCTCGGGCTCCATCAGCGGGTCCGGTCGGTGCAGCAGCAGGGTGTCCACCCACTCGACCTGCAACCGGTCCAGGCTGCCGCGGACCCGGTCCAGGATGGCCTGCTTGTCCAGGTTGTAGTGCACGCCCAACCCGCTCTCGCCCACCCGGATCCCGCACTTGGTCTGGATCTGGATCGACGCGCGCAGGGTCTGGTCCCCGGCGAGGATCTCGCCGAAGATAGCCTCGGCCTTGCCCGAGCGGTAGATGTCGGCGTGGTCGAAGACCCGGATGCCCAGGTCGAGCGCCGCGGTGACCGCCCGCTGGGCCGTGCGCAGATCCTCCCGGCTGTATGGCGAGGGGTCCCAGCTGCCGCCGAAGCCCATGCAGCCGTACACCAGCTCCTGGGTTCGGGCGGTCGCCACCGAGGGCTCCTGAGGTGAGGTGAGGGCGCCGGTCACTTGGTGGTCAGGGTGGTCAGCTTGGCCTGCAGCGTCGCCAGGGCGGCTTCGCTGGACTGCTGCCCCTGCACCGCCGCGTACGCGCTGTCCTGGATCGCGAGGGTCACGTCCCCGTACTGGACAGCCTGGGGCCGCGGGTTCGCGTTCTTGATCGACTCGAGCAGGGTGGGCAGGTACGGGGCCTTCTTCACCATGTCGGCGTCGGTGTAGAGCGAGGTGATGGTGGGCGGGTTGGCCGAAGCCAGGGAGCGGGCCTTCTGCTCCTTCTCCGACGCCAGGAACTTCATGAAGTCGATCGCCGTCCCCTTGTTCTTCGCGTACGGGTTCAGCGCGTAGTTCAGCCCACCCAGGCTGGAGACGCCGGGTCCGGTCAGCCCGGGGAGCGGCGCGACGTCGAACTTGCCCGCCACCTTGGAGGACCCGTCGGTCTTGTTGGCCAGCCCATACACGTAGGGCCAGTTGCGCAGGAACACCAGCTGCCCCTTCTGGAAGGCCTGCCGCCCCTCCTCCTCTTTCCAGGTCGTTGCGGCGGCGGGAATGGTGCCGTCCTTGAAGGACCCGGCCAGGAAGTCCAGGCCCTTGGCCGCCTCCGGCGTGGTGAGGCTGGGCTTGCCGTCGGGGCCGAGGATGCTGCCGCCCGAGGAGTCGACCGCCTCGGCGAAGTTGACGGTCAGACCCTCGTACTTGTCGAACTGGCCGCCGTAGCAGTCGATCTTCTCGCTGCCGGGCAGGGCCTGGACCGCCTTGCACGCCTTCTTCATGTCGTCCCAGGTGGTCGGCGCCTTCACACCCGCCTTCTCCAGCAGGTCCTTGCGGTAGAAGAGCAGCCCCCCGTTGGAGTCGCCCGGTACGGCGTACAGCTTGTCGAAGTAGGTGGCCGACTTGACCGCGGCCGGCAGGAAGTCGGTCGTGGGGAACTTGTCGGCGGGCAGGGCCTCGATGTAGCCCTTGGCCGCGAACTCCGCCGTCCACACGACGTCAGTCGTCATCACCGACATGTTGTCGGACTTGATGATCGCGTTCTGGATGATCTGCTGGCGCTGCTGGTCGGCGCTGTCGGGCAGCGTCAGAAGGGTGACCTGCTCGTCGGGGTGCTGCGCGTTCCAGGTCGCGATCTCCTCGGGCGCGTAACCCGAGTTGTCCTTGGCCCGCGCGAAGGTGATGGGGCCTCGCTCGTTCAGGTCGGAGGCGGGGGCCGACGCGGTGGTGCCCGGCGAGCTGCTGGACGATCCTCCACACGCAGAGGACAGCAGTGCGGCGCCGACGGCGACACCGATCAGGGCGAGGCGACCTGCGGGACGAACAACAGTCATGGAAACCCTTCCGTGGATGCGGCCCAGGGATGGCAACACCCCACCCTTGGGTTGGGCCCGGTGCGAGTCGGGCTTGGGCATGATCCTGCCCGAACCGCGCTTCACCTGTCAAGGAAGCGTTTCCATGTGCATAGGCCCGAAGTCCGACGCAGCCCCGCTTGGGCAGCGGGACACCAGCTGGACGCGTTCACGAGGTCCGAGGGCGACCTGTCGTGCCGCGCGGGACCAGGGTGGTCGCCACCTCCACCTGGGTGTCCCGCTCCCGGCCCGCCAACAGGTCCACCAGCAGGTCGGCCGCCCGGGTCGCGATCTCCGCGACCGGTTGCCGGATCGTGG
>JAOPXW010000145.1 GCA_025964935.1 Friedmanniella sp.
GACCGGCCCTACCGGGCGTCCGGCGGCTCCGACCGGGGCGGCCGGCCCGACCGGTCGGCCCCGCGCGAGGACCGTCCCCGCGGCGGCGACCGGGACCGCGGTCAGCGCGGCGAGCGTCCCACCTACATCGAGCGCGAGCGACGTCCGGTCGAGCCGCCGCGACCCGGCCTGGCCCGCAAGGACAACGAGCCGGCGATCCCGGAGGGGGTCGACACCCGGGCCCTGCACCGGGCCGTGCGCGCCGAGCTGCGCGGGCTGCCGCAGGAGCTGGCCGAGATCGTGGCCTCGCACCTGGTCGTCGCCGGTCAGCTGGTCGACGAGGACCCCCAGCTGGCGTACGCGCACGCCGAAGCCGCGCGTCGCCGGGCCGCCCGGCTGCCGATCGTGCGCGAGGCAGCGGCCGAGACGGCGTACGCGGCCGGCATCTTCGATGTCGCCCTGAGCGAGTTCCGGGCGCTGCGACGGATGACCGGCACCCACGACTACCTGCCTGTGATGGCGGACTGCGAGCGCGCCCTCGGACGCCCGCACAACGCCCTCAAGCTGGCCAAGGAAGCCGACCACCTGCACCTCGACCCGGCCCTCCAGGTCGAGATGATCATCGTCGAGGCGGGGGCCCGGCACGACCTGGGTCAGGACCCGGAGGCCCGTCGCCTGCTGGAGCGGGCCGTCAACTCCGTGATGGCGCCCGGCGACGCCCTGCGGCTGCCGTACGCCCGGCTGCGGTACGCGTACGCCGACGCCCTCTCCCGGGCCGGGGAGACCGAGGAGGCCCGGCAGTGGTTCGCCAGCGCTGCGCGGTTGGACGACGAGCAGGAGACCGACGCCCAGCAGCGGGTCGACGAGCTGGACGGGATGTTGATCGAGTTCGACGAGTCCGAGGACGAGGAGGACGACCTCGTCGCGGTCGTGTCGGTCGATGACGCGGCTCAGGCTGACGACGACGACCAGGACGACGACGATGCCGAGGGCGGCGCCCGGCAGAGCGGCGACGACGACCAGGACGACGACGACGACCAGGACGACGACGGCGACCAGGACGACGACGATGACCAGGACGATGCCGGGCAGAACGACGACGGCGCCGACGGTGGCGACGCCCACGGCGAGGAGAACCTGACCGAGCGGCACGACGCGTGAGCGCCGCCGCGGCTCTGGTCGACGCGTACGACGCAGCGCTGTTCGACCTGGACGGGGTCGTCTACCTCGGTCCGATCGCGGTGGAGGGTGCGGCTGAGGGCATCGGCGCACTCCGCGCCCGGGGCACGCACGTCGGTTTCGTCACCAACAACGCGGCCCGGACCCCGCAGGAGGTGGCCGCCCACCTGGTGGAGCTGGGGATCCCCGCCGACCCGGACGACGTGGTGACGTCCTCCCAGGCCGCGGTGCACCTGCTCACCCGCCGGTTCCCGGCCGGGACCCGGGTCCTGGTCGTCGGAGGGGACGGGGTGCGGGTCGCCGTCGAGGAGGCCGGCCTGGTCGGCGTGACCTCCGCCGACGACGAGCCCGCCGCGGTCATCCAGGGCTACGGGTTCGACCTGACCTGGCAGCAGCTCAACGAGGCGGCGATCGCCATCAACCGCGGAGCCCACTGGGTCGCCACCAACACCGACCCCACCCGACCGACCGACCGGGGCCTGGTCCCCGGCAACGGGGCGGCCGTGGCCGCCGTGCAGATGGCGGTCAGCGTGTCCCCGGAGGTGGCCGGGAAGCCGTTCCGCCCGCTGCTGGACGACACGGTCGCCCGGCTCGGGTCGCAGCACCCGATCTTCGTGGGCGACCGCCTGGACACCGACGTGGCCGGGGCGGTCACCGCCGGCATGGACTCGCTCCTGGTCCTCAGCGGCTCGCACGGGGCACCGGACCTGCTGGCCGCCGACCCGGGGTCGCGGCCCACCTACGTCGGTCAGGACCAGCGGGCCCTGCTGCAGCCGGGGCGCGTCCTGACCGTGGTCGGGTCCACCTTCCGTTGCGGTGCGGCCGAGGTCACCCTGGACGGGGATCGGGTCGTGCTGGCCGAGGGCCGACCCGATCGGGCCGACGCGCTCTGGGCCGCGGCGCAGGCGAGCTGGCGGGTGGCCGACCGCGGCGGTCGGGTCGACCACGCCGACACCCTCGCCCAGCTCGACCGGCTGACCTGACCCTGACCTGGACGTGGCCGGCTGCAGCCACGGTCGCAGCGCCGCGGAGGTGGACGTTCCGCTTGGCGGCTGCGGTAGCGTGACCGCGATGGCGACGGTCGTCGCCCCCACGGAGGAGAGGTTGCGATGGTCGGCGAGCCCCTGCAGAACTACGTCAACCTGGTGAACGGTCTGTCGCGGGCCACTCGGGCCAAGGCGCTGGCCGCCGCCCGGGCCCTGCTGGCCCAGGCCGGCCTGGAGGATGCGGCCAACGAGGCGGGCGAGAAGGTCGCCAAGCTGACCGAGGAGGTTCTCAACGCCAGCCGCGCCAACCGTGAGCTGCTGGAGAACCTCATCACCGCCGAGGTCGAGAAGACCACGGCCCGACTCGGCCTGGTCCGGACCGAGGACCTGGAGATCGTCAGCCGGGAGATCGCCCGCCTGCAGCGCGACGTGATCGAGCTCCGCGCCGCCCTGGCCCTGGCGAGTGAGCCCCCCGCCCCGACGGTCACGGGCGCCGCGAAGAAGACCCCCGCCAAGAGAGCACCCGCGACCAGGGCTCCGGCCAAGCGGCCCGCCCGCCAGCCCGCGGCCCCAGCAGACGCCGCGGTGCCGCCGGCTCCCGTGCCCGCCCCGCCGACCGGTGACGACCAGCCGGTGTCGGAGGCGTGAGCGCCGAGCCTCACCCCGTTCCGGGTCCGCCCCACCCAGGTCCGCCCCGCCCAGGTCCGCCCCGCCCAGGTCCGCCCCGCCCGGGTCCTGCACCGGCCCCGCCGGTCGTCGCCACGGCTCCGACTGCCCCGTCGGCTCCCCCGGAAGCACCGTCCGAGGGAAGCGCTCCGGTCACCGGGGAGCCCGACATCGACGTGGCCCTGGCCTCGCTGTCCGGGCTGGAGGACCGGCCCCTGGCCTCTCATGCCGACGAGCTGGCCCGGGCGCACGAGGCGCTGCACCGGGCCCTCAACCCCGACACCGACGGTCGGGCCGGCTGAGGCTCCGCGGTCGGCAGCTCCGGTGACCCGTCTGGACGTCGAGCTCGTGGCCCGCGGCCTGGCCCGGTCGCGCACCCACGCGCAGCGGCTGATCGCCGAGGGCCAGGTCCGGGTCGACGGTGCGGTGGCCACCCGGGCCTCCGACGCGGTCTCGGCGACGGTCCCGGTCACCGCCATCAGCGACCCCTACGTGTCCCGGGCGGCCCACAAGCTCCTGGGGGCCCTGGACGACCTGTCGCTGAGCGTCGGGCGGCGATGCCTCGACGCGGGGGCCTCCACCGGCGGCTTCACCCAGGTGCTGCTGGAGCGGGGGGCGGCGGAGGTCGTGGCCGTCGACGTCGGGGTGGGTCAGCTGGCCCCCTCCGTCCGAGCCGACCCGAGGGTGAGCGTCCACGAGCACACCAACCTGCGCGATCTCAGCCTGCCCGGGCACCTGGGCGGGGTGCCGGTCGACCTGACGGTGGCCGACGTGTCGTTCATCTCCTTGACCATGCTGGTCGGACCGCTCGCGGCGGCCACCCACGCCGACGGGTCGATGCTTCTGATGGTCAAGCCCCAGTTCGAGGTGGGCCGGGAGCGTCTGGGTCGCGGCGGGGTCGTCCGCTCCGGCCGGCTGCACGCCGAGGCCGTCGCCGTCGTGGTCGAGGCCGCCGCGACCCACGGCTGGCGGGCGCAGGGCGGGGCCCCCAGCCGGGTCCTGGGTCCGGCGGGCAACCGGGAGTTCTTCGTCCTGTTCGCCACTCGCCCCCCGGCCGAGCCGTTCTCGCCGTCGGCGCTCGTGGCCCGCTGACCGCCGCCGGGCGCGGCTGGGGCCGGACGCCGGGCGCCGGGCCCTGGGCCGCGCCGACCCGGCAATGTCAGACCGGCCACCTATGCTGGGGCAGGTGACTCACGGGCAGGCAGCGACAGTGCCGGTGGGGCAGTCCGCCCGGACGCACCCGGCCAGCGAGGAGCCCCGGGCGACCGACGGCACCCGCCGCGTCGCGGTCCTGACCCACATGGGCCGGCCCGCCGCCGTGCAGGCCGCCACCCGGCTGATCGAGGGTCTGAGCGCCGCCGGCATCGTGACCGTGCTGCCCGCCGACGACATCGGTCACATCCACGCCCGGCTGCACCACGCCATGACCGAGCTCCGGCCCCCGGTCGCCGACATCGAGCTGATGGTCGTGCTGGGCGGGGACGGCACCATCCTGCGCGGGGCGGAGTGGGTCTACGACTCCGAGGTCCCGCTGCTGGGGGTCAACCTCGGCCACATCGGCTTCCTGGCCGAGGCCGAGTCCTCCGAGATCGACAGCATCGTCGCCCGCGTCGTCGACCGCTCGTACGTGGTGGAGGAGCGCCTGACCATCCAGGCCACGCTGCGCGACTGCGAGACCGGCGACGAGCTGTGGTCCTCCTGGGCCGTCAACGAGGTCAGCATCGAGAAGACCGCCCGGGAGCGGATGGTCGAGGTGCTGGTGGAGATCGACGGCCGCCCGCTGTCGCGCTGGGCCTGCGACGGCGTGCTGCTGGCCACCCCCACCGGCTCGACGGCCTACGCGTTCTCCGCCGGCGGCCCGGTCATCTGGCCCGGCGTCGACGCCCTGCTGATGGTCCCGCTCAGCGCCCACGCCCTCTTCGCCCGCCCGCTCGTGCTGGGCCCGACGTCCACGGTGGT
>JAOPXW010000153.1 GCA_025964935.1 Friedmanniella sp.
AGGGGACTGCGGTGCGGTTGGGTCCGCCCGGGGTGCAGGTGGGGGCGCGGGCCGCCCGCTGGTCCGACGTCGCCTCACTGGCGGCGGTCCGGGGCCGGCTGGGGCGCAGTCCGAGGCTGCGGCTGACGCGCACCGACGGTGGGGTCTCGGAGGTCCCGTTCGACGAGATCGCGGTGTTCCCCGCGACCCTGGACAGCACGGTACGGGCCTACTCCGGCGGTCGGTGCGGGGTCGACCTCGAGCAGCTGGACAGCTGAGGGACCGGTCGTCCCGACCGGCGCGGACGCGCTTCCCAGGGGCCGTGCATCTTTGAGAGACTGACGAAGGCCCCTCGTGAGGGCCGAACCGAGCCCGCCCACGAGAGGAACACTCACCCATGCCCATCGCCACACCCGAGGTCTACGCCGAGATGCTGGACGCGGCCAAGAAGGGCTCCTTCGCCTACCCGGCCATCAACGTCAGCTCCTCGCAGACCCTGAACGCCTGTC
Source organism: Friedmanniella sp. (assembly GCA_025964935.1). Classification (GTDB taxonomy): domain Bacteria; phylum Actinomycetota; class Actinomycetes; order Propionibacteriales; family Propionibacteriaceae; genus Microlunatus. Next base: position 489 of record JAOPXW010000153.1, read on the forward strand.
TGCAGGGCTTCGCCGAGGCCGGGTCCGACGGCATCATCCAGGTCTCCACCGGTGGCGGCGAGTACGCCTCCGGCCCCACGATCAAGGACAAGGTCACCGGTGCGGTGGCGCTGGCGGCGTACGCCCACGAGGTCGCGAAGAACTACCCGATCAACGTCGCGCTGCACACCGACCACTGCCCCAAGAACAACCTGGACAGCTTCGTCCGCCCGCTGATCGCCATCTCGACCGAGCGGGTCAAGAACGGCGGCCTGCCGCTGTTCCAGTCGCACATGTGGGACGGCTCCGCCGTGCCGGTCGAGGAGAACCTCTCGATCGCCGACGAGCTGCTGGCCCTGACCCACGCGGCCAACATCATCCTCGAGATCGAGGTGGGGGTCGTCGGTGGCGAGGAGGACGGCGTCAGCCACGAGATCAACGACAAGCTCTACACCACGGTCGAGGACGGGCTGCGGACCATCGAGGTCCTCGGCAGCGGCGAGAAGGGGCGCTACATCACCGCCCTGACCTTCGGCAACGTGCACGGCGTCTACAAGCCCGGCTCGGTCAAGCTGCGTCCGGAGGTCCTCAAGGAGATCCAGACCCAGGTCGGCGCCAAGATCGGCAAGGAGAACCCCTTCGACCTGGTCTTCCACGGCGGCTCCGGCTCCACGCTGGAGGAGATCCGCGCGGCGGTGGACTACGGCGTCATCAAGATGAACATCGACACCGACACCCAGTACGCCTTCACCCGCCCCGCCGCGGCGCACATGTTCCAGAACTACGACGGTGTCCTCAAGGTGGACGGTGAGGTCGGCAACAAGAAGGCCTACGACCCGCGCGCCTGGGGCAAGGCCGCCGAGGCCGGGATGGCCAAGCGGGTCATCGAGGCCTGCGAGGACCTGCGCAGCACCGGCACCTCGCTGCTCAAGAAGTAGCTCCTCCGCACCACCTGCAGCACCCGCAGCCCGGTTCGGGCGGGGGCCCACGCCCTCGTCCGACCGGGCTGTCTCGTCGGTGGGACGGGCTCAGTCCGCGGGGTGGTCGGGAGGGCCGGCGACGCCGGTCGCCCGCGACCCGGGCGGGGTCGGGGCGTTCAACCCGAAGTGCAGCCCGGCCATCCGGATCGCGAAGCAGACGGCCGCGGCCCCGACCGCCACCGGGGCTCCGAGCACCCGGTCGACCCCGCCGCTGGCCGCGAGCACCGCCAGCCCGGCCCCCACCAGGGCGGGAACGGCGTACAGGCCGCTGGTCAGCACGGTCGGCACCTGGCGGACCAGGACGTCGCGCAGGGTGCCGCCGCCCACGGCGCTGACGGCGCCCAGGATGATGGCCGGGGCGGGACCGACGCCCAGCTCCAGCGACCGCCCCGCGCCGGTCACCGCGAACAGGCCCAGCCCCGCGGCGTCGAGCACGTCGATGGCGCGGGCGAACCGTCGCAGCCCGCGGGTGAACCCGAAGGCGACCAGCCCCCCGGCCGCGGCCACGGCCAGGTAGCGCCAGTCCTGGAACGTGGCCGGCGGCACCGCCCCGAGCAGCACGTCGCGGATGATGCCGCCGCCGACGGCGGTGATCATGCCGAGGCTGACCAGCCCGACCAGGTCGACGTGGGCCACCCGGACCGCGGTCATCGCCCCGTTCAGCGCGAACGCGAACGTCCCGACGAGGTCGAGCACCAGCAGGGTGGGCAGCGTGTCGGTCACAGCACGGGTCTACCGCATCCGCGGGCCGCACGGGGGGAGGGCGCCGACCCCGACCGCCGACGGGGGCCACGGCGTACGGCCGGAGGGTGCGGTGGGGCCCCGGCTAAGGTGACGCCGTGAGCTCTGACCTGGCGACCCGCCCCACCCCCCTGAGCCGGGTATGGTCACGGACCAGGGTGATCGCGGAGGACCTGACCGGCGAGGACCTCAGCGACGTGCTCCAGCTCCACGAGGACGCGTCCGGTTGGTGGGTGCTGCCCCGGGGATCGGACTACACGGCCGCCGAGCTGCACCACGTCGCCGGTGCCCTCGACCTGGACCAGCTCGCCGTGCACGACCTGCTGGCCGAGGACCGGCGGGCCAAGTTCGAGACGCTCGGGCAGGCGCGGCTGGTCGTCACCAACGCCGTCTCGGTCGACCGCGAGAACTCCCGACTGTCGGTGCACCCGATCTCGATCGTGATGACCGACCGGGCCCTGATCTGTCTGGCCGCGCCCACCGAGACCTTCCACCCGGCCCGGCTGCTGGTGCAGAAGGCCGACCTGCTCGCCGAGGAGGGGGTGGAGGCAGCGCTGCAGACCATCGTGGCCGCCGTCGTCACGACCTACGAGGACGCGGTGCAGTGGCTGGAGGACTCCAGCGACGAGCTCGCCGACATCCTCTTCCAGGAGCGCCCGCTGGAACGTGCCGAGCAGCTGCACGCCTTCCGGCTCCGGACGGCGCTCTCCCAGCTGCGCCGGGTGACCGACCCGATGCGCGCCGTGATGACCGACATCGTCGACAACCCGCCGCCGGTCGCCAAGGGCAAGAGCGCCAAGGGTGGCAGCCGCACCAGCCGACGCTGGAACGTCATCCGCGAGCAGGAGAACCGGGTGGCGAACGCGGCCGACGCGCTGCGGGAGGCCCTGTCGTCGGTGTTCGACACCAGCCTCGCCCTGGCGGACGCCCGACTGAACGCGATCATGAAGAAGCTCACCGGCTGGGCGGCGATCATCGCGGTCCCCACCCTGGTCACGAGCTTCGTCGGGATGAACGTGGGCTTCCCACTGGACGGCACCCGACTCGGGTTCTGGGTCTACCTCGGGCTGATGGTGGTCGCCGCCGTCGTGCTCTACGTGGCCTTCCGCCGCCGCGACTGGGTCTGAGGCGTACGGGTAGGTTGTCCCGATGAGCGACACCACCCACGAGAACCTGCTGGCCTTCGGGCCGGGCGCCCCCGCCACCCTGCTGCCGATCGACCCGTCGGTCGCCGAGATCGCCGACCGGGGCCGTGAGCAGTTCATCGACATCGTGCGCGCCCACCCGGAGTCGAGCCTGTGCTGGGCGCTGCTGGCCGAGGGCTCGTTGGCCGTCGGGTCCCCGGAGGCCGACGTGGCGGCGTACGCGTACGCCCGGACCGGCTACCACCGCGGTCTGGACGCCCTGCGTCGCTCCGGCTGGAAGGGTGCCGGTCCTGTTCCCTGGGAGCACGCGCCGAACCGCGGCTTCCTGCGCGCGCTGTGGGCCCTGGCCGAGGCGGCCCGCCGGATCGGCGACGAGGTCGAGCACGAGCGCTGCGCCCAGCTGCTGCGCGACTCCTCGCCCACCGGCTACCGCGAGCTGGCCGAGGATGGGACGGGCGACAGACCCGATCAAGTTCGGTAGAGTTCGACAGCAAGAGTCCCTGCGGCGAATGCGCCCGCGGGGCTTTCGTGTCCTGCGGTCCTTCCGGGCAGGGGAGGCTTGCCGTGGCCCCGGGCAGGGGCCGCGATCCCGTTCTGACAGCGACGTAAGTAGGCGATCACATGCCGGGCATTGTTGTGGTGGGCTCCCAGTGGGGCGACGAGGGTAAGGGCAAGGCGACCGACCAGCTGGGCGACCGCGTGGACTACTGCGTGCGCTACTCCGGGGGCAACAACGCCGGGCACACCCTGGTGGTCAACGGCGAGCGCTACGCGCTGCACCTGCTGCCTTCGGGCATCCTGAACCCGCGCTGCGTGCCGGTGATCGGCAACGGGGTCGTGGTCGACCTCGACGTCCTGTTCACTGAGATCGACGGTCTGGCCGCGCGCGGCGTGGATGCCTCCCACCTGATCGTGTCGGCCAACGCCCACGTCATCGCCTCCTACCACCAGGTGATAGACAAGGTCACCGAGCGCTTCCTGGGCAAGGCCAAGATCGGCACCACCGGTCGCGGGGTCGGCCCGGCCTACTCCGACAAGGTCAACCGGATCGGCATCCGCATCCAGGACCTGTTCGACGAGGCGTTCCTGGCCCACAAGGTGGAGGCCGCGCTGGAGCAGAAGAACTACCTGCTCGTGAAGGTCTACAACCGGCGTGCGCTGGACCCGGCGCAGGTCACCGAGCACCTCCTCGGCCACGCCGAGCGCATCAAGCCGCACGTCGTCGACGTGACCCGGGTGCTCAACGACGCGCTGGACGAGGACAAGGTCGTGCTGTTCGAGGGTGCCCAGGCGCACCACCTCGACGTCGACCACGGCACCTACCCCTACGTCACGTCCTCCAACCCGGTCGCGGCCGGCGCCTGCGTCGGGGCCGGGGTCGGGCCCACCCGGATCAACCGGGTGGTCGGGATCGCCAAGGCGTACACGACCCGCGTCGGTGAGGGCCCGATGCCGACCGAGCTGCTGGACGCCGACGGTGAGAAGCTGCGGACCGACGGGGCCGAGTTCGGCACCACCACCGGGCGGAAGCGCCGCTGCGGCTGGTTCGACGGCCTGGTGGTCGAGGCGGCGGCCAAGGCCAACGCCTTCACCGACATCTTCCTGACCAAGCTCGACATCCTCACCGGGTGGGAGAAGATCCCGGTCTGCGTGGCGTACGACGTGGACGGGGTCCGCCACGACACCATGCCGATGAGGCAGGCGGACTTCCTGCGGGCCCGCCCCCTCTACGAGGAGCTCGAGGGCTGGTCTGAGGACATCAGCGGCTGCCGGTCCTTCGACGACCTGCCCCGGGCGACCCAGACCTACGTCAAGCGGCTGGAGGAGCTGTGCGGCGCCCGCATCTCGGGGATCGGTGTCGGGCCCTCGCGCGAGCAGTCGATCGTCATCAACGACCTGCTGTAGAACATTGTTCGGATGGCGAAGAGACTTTCTGCCACGCGCCGACAAAATCAGGTGGGTCCGGTTTATGGTGAGGCATGGCCCGTCGAACGACCGCCCAGGATGTCGCTGATCTGGCGGGTGTGTCCAGGAGCTCGGTGTCGCTGGTGCTCAACGGCCACGGCGACGGGAACATCGCCGCGGAGAAACAGGTGGCCATCCTGGAGGCCGCCCGGCAGCTGCAGTACCGCCCCAACGTGCTCGCGCTCAGCCTGCGGAGCCAGCGGACGCGCACCATCGGGGTGCTCACCTGGTCGGGCAGCTCCGGCTTCAGCCAGGACCTGCTGCACGCCGCCGGGCAGATCGCGGCGTCGTCCGGCTTCCTCTGCATCCTCGCCGACAGCGGCGAGGATCTCCAGCACGAGGAGCGTGCGGCCACGACCCTGCTCGACCGCCAGGTCGACGGGTTCCTGGTCGTCGCCCCGGAGCTGATCGAGTACCGCGCCGCCGAGGCGATGATCGGGACGCCCGTGGTGCTGCTGAACTGCGTCGAGCCGAACGCCCGCCTGACCAGCGTCGTGCCCGACGAGCGAGGGGCCGCGGTCACCGCGACCCGGCTGCTGCTGGAGCAGGGCCACACGAGGGTGGCCATCGTGTCCGGGAACCTGCGCACCGAGCAGTGCCGGCAACGGGTCGAGGGGGTTCAGGTCGCCCTCCGCGCGGCCGGCCTGCCGGCCGCAGGGGTCTTCAGCACCGAGCGCAACGTCGACGCCGGTCACGAGGTCGTGCGCGAGGCCCTGCTCTCGGCGGAGCGCCCCACCGGGCTGGTGTGCACGCACGAGCGGCTGGCGCTCGGAGCCCTGCTGGCCGCGGCCGAGCTGGGCCTGTCCGTCCCGTCCGACCTGTCCCTGGTCAGCCTCGAGGACGGCGAGCGGCTCGCGTCCCGGCTCACGCCCTCGCTCGCCACCGTCCAGCGGCCCGACCGCGCCATGGCCGAGGAGGCCGTGGCGCTGCTCGTGCAGCAGCTGACCGCCGAGGGCGAGCACGACGTACGCCAGCTGTCCTTCACCTGCCCGGCGTCGGTCGGGGCGTCGGTGGCCCCCGCGCCGTGGCCGGTCAAAGCCCCACTCGGTATGCCGTGAGGTCAGCCGCGGTGTCCACCCGCCAGCGGCTCGCCGCGTCGGGGTAGACCCGATCGGTCCGGACCCGGCCCGACCAGAAGGTCTCGACGAGGCTGCCGTCGACGAAGATCCGGGCGGGCTCCTCCGTCGCTTCCGCCGCTTCCGTCGCTTCCGTCGCTTCCGCCGCTTCCGCCGCCGGGTCCTCTGCCGCGGGGGGCGGGGGCTCGGGCACGTTGGCGACCACTGTCTCGGTGCCGTCCCCGGCCACCAGCACCAGACGCCCGGCGCCGGCGAGGACGAGCTCGAAGGCGACACCGGCGAACGGGACGCCCGGCTCGAAGTCCAGCCGACCCCTCCGGAGCCCGGTCAGCTCGGCCGCCGGACGCGACCTCAGGACACCGTCGACCACGGAGAGCTCGCGCGGGAAGGTCAGCACGCCGGCCCAGCCGGCCGCCGCCACCTGCGCGTCGGTCCGGCCGACCTCCCAGGACCAGCCCCACAGCAGAGCCCGGCCCCCGCTCACCAGCACCTGCGGCGCGTAGAACGACGACCCCTCGTCGACCGGGCCGCCCGCGGAGGCCACGAAGCGCAGGCCCTGGCCGACCGGCACGACGTCGCCGAGGAGGTAGCGCACGCCGGCCAGCTCGTGGGTCTCGTCGGTCCAGCGCCACAGGGAGACCAGCAGCACCCACTGACCGTCGATCTGCACCAGGTTGGGGCACTCCCAGATGTTGGCCGGCGCCACCTCCGCCGCGACCACGTCGTCGTCGGTCAGGAAGGCGCCGTGGGCGGTCCAGCTGGTCAGGTCGTCGCACGACCAGAGCAGCAGCTGCGGCCGGCCGTGCCGGTGGCCGGCCCCCTGGACCGCGAACCGGCGGCCCCCGTGGGTGAACACGAAGGGGTCGCGGACGTCCTCGATCGCCGGGTCGTCCGGGGTCGGCACGATCGCCCTCGGGTCCTGCCGCCAGCTCCGCAGGTCCCGGTCGCTGCGGGCCAGGGCCACCACGGCGTTGCCGGCGTGGTCGGGGACGGCGGTGTAGACCGCGGTGGGGACGCCGTGGTCGTCCACGACGCAGCCGCTCCAGCAGCCCGCCGCATCCACCCCGCCGGTCCGCGGGACCAGGGCCACCGGCTCCTCGGTCCAGTGCACGAGATCCGGGGAGCTGACGTGACCCCAGTGGATGTCGCCGTGCACCGGCTGGTCGGGGTTGTACTGGAAGAAGACGTGATAGATCCCGTCGATCCGCGACACCCCGTTCGGGTCGTTCAGCCAGCCGCTCGGGGGCCGGATGTGCAGGGCGGGGAAGGTCGGATCGGGCATCTCCGCACCGTACCGAAGGGTGGCCCGGCCCTCGTGGGGGGCTCGGTCGGCCGGGTTGCGCCCGATGCGTACGATCAATTGAGACTTCAACTATCAGGGAGACCCCCATGCGCATCGCCATCATCGTCGGAAGCACCCGCCCGGGCCGGAACGGCGTCGCCGTGGCCCAGTGGGTGCTGGAGAACGCCCAGAAGCGCTCCGACGCGAGCTACGAGCTGGTCGACATCGCCGACCTCGACCTGCCCCTGCTGGACGAGCCCATCCCCCCGTCGATGGGCCAGTACCAGAACGAGCACACCCAGAAGTGGGCGGCGCAGGTGGCCTCGTTCGACGGCTACGTGGTGGTCACGCCCGAGTACAACCACGGCCCCTCGGGTGCCCTGAAGAACGCCCTCGACTTCGTCTACGGCGAGTGGAACAACAAGGCCGCCGGCTTCGTCGGCTACGGCTCGGTCGGGGCCGTCCGCGCCGTCGAGCAGCTGCGGCTCGTGATGGCCGAGCTCCAGGTGGCGACCGTCCGTGCGCAGGTCGTCCTGACCCTGGCCAACGACTTCGAGAACTACTCGGTCTTCACCCCCACCGCCGGCCAGGAGGCCAGCCTGAGCGCGGTCCTGGACCAGGTCGTGTCCTGGTCCGGCGCGCTCGCCGGTCTCCGGGAGGGCCAGGCCGCCTGAGCGGACCGGTCCGGGGCCTGCTCAGGCCGTGGTCGTGCCCGGGAGGGGGCCGGCCCGGCTTCGGTAGGCTGTCGGGACGTGGCAGATCCTAGAACTGTGCTGGTCGTCGGAGCCGGAGGCCGGGAGCACGCTCTCGTGCTGGCCCTGAGCCGCGACGCGGGGGTCGGGCAGGTGCACGCCGCCCCCGGCAACCCCGGGACGGCGTCCGTCGCCACCAACCATCCGGTCGACCCGTTGGACGGGGCCGCCGTGGCCGCGCTGGCCGGTCGGCTCGGCGCGGACCTCGTGGTCATCGGACCCGAGGCGCCGCTGGTCGCGGGGGTCGCCGACGCTGTACGCGCGGCCGGGATCGCCTGCTTCGGCCCGTCCGCGGAGGCCGCTCGGCTGGAGGGCAGCAAGACCTTCGCCAAGGAGATCATGGCGGCGGCCGGGGTGCCCACCGCCCGTGCCGCCACCTGCGAGTCCGAGGCCGAGGTGGCGGCAGCCCTGGACGAGTTCGGGTCGCCGTACGTGGTCAAGGACGACGGTCTGGCCGCCGGCAAGGGCGTCGTCGTCACCTCCGACCGCGCCGAGGCCCTGGCCCACGCGCGGACCTGCGGGCGGGTGGTGGTCGAGGAGTTCCTGGACGGACCCGAGGTGAGCCTTTTCGCCATCACCGACGGGACCACGGTCCGCGCGCTGCAGCCGGCGCAGGACTTCAAGCGGGTGGGTGAGGACGACAGCGGTCCCAACACCGGCGGGATGGGTGCCTACACGCCGCTGCCCTGGGCGCCCGAAGGCCTGGTGGCCGAGGTCACCGCCTCGGTGCTGCAGCCGACGGTCGACGAGCTCGCCCGGCGGGGGACGCCCTTCGTCGGGCTGCTCTACGCCGGTCTCGCGCTGACCGGCCGCGGCGTACGGGTGATCGAGTTCAACGCCCGCTTCGGCGACCCGGAGACCCAGCCGCTGCTGGCCCGGCTCGCGACCCCGCTCGGTGAGGTGCTGTACGCCGCCGCCACCGGCAACCTCGCCGCCCAGCCCGAGCTGGAGTGGGGCAGTGGGGCCGCGGTCGCCGTCGTGCTGGCCGCCGGGGGCTACCCCGGCCCGCCGCAGACCGGCGGGGTCGTGACCGGGCTCGACGTGGCCACCGGCGACGGGAACGTCCTCGTGGTGCACGCCGGCACCGGGGTCGACGGCTACGGCCGGGTGATCGCCACCGGCGGCCGGGTGCTGTCCGTGGTCGGGCTCGGGGACGACCTCGCCGCCGCGCGGGCCCAGGCGTACGCCGGGATCGGCCGGATTCAGCTCGAGGGCGGCTTCTACCGCCCCGACATCGCCCGGCGGGCGGCCGAGGCCGACGCGCCGGCGTCGGCCGCAGACGCGATCCAAGACGACGCCGACCCGGCGACCGGGACCACGGACCCGCAGGGGTCAGAGACGAGTGTGACCGCATGACCTCCGTGCCCAACGTGCTGGCGAACCGCTACGCCTCCCCGGCCATGCGGGACCTCTGGTCGCCCGAGAACAAGATCGTCGCCGAGCGGCAGCTGTGGCTGGCCGTGCTCGCCGCCCAGCGGGACCTCGGCGTGGACTTCGGCGGCGCGGACCCGGACGCGGTCATCGCGGCCTACCGGGCCGTGGTCGACCGGGTCGACCTGGCCAGCATCGCCGAGCGGGAGAAGGTCACCCGGCACGACGTGAAGGCCCGGATCGAGGAGTTCAACGCCCTCGCCGGCTACGAGCACGTGCACAAGGGGATGACCTCCCGGGACCTGACCGAGAACGTGGAGCAGCTGCAGATCGTCTCCTCGCTCCGGCTGGTCCAGGACCGGATCGTGGCCACCCTCGTACGGCTCGGCGAGCTCGCCACCCGCTACGCCGACCTCGCCATGGCCGGCCGCTCGCACAACGTGGCGGCGCAGATCACGACCCTGGGCAAGAGGTTCGCGACGGCGGTCAACGAGCTGCTGATCGCCCACGACCGGGTCGAGGAGCTGATCGCGCGCTACCCGCTGCGCGGCATCAAGGGTCCGGTCGGCACCAGCCAGGACATGCTCGACCTGGTCGGCGGCGACGCCGACACCCTGGCGGCGCTGGAGCAGCGGATCGCCGACCACCTGGGCTTCGCCCACGTCTTCGTCAGCACGGGTCAGGTCTATCCCCGCTCGCTGGACTACGACGTGGTCACCGCCCTGGCCCAGGTCGCGGCCGCCCCGTCCAACGTGGCCACCAGCATCCGCCTGATGGCGGGCCACGAGCTGGTCACCGAGGGCTTCGCGCCGGGTCAGGTCGGCTCGAGTGCGATGCCGCACAAGATGAACACCCGGTCCTGCGAGCGGGTGAACGGGCTGTCGGTGGTGATCCGCGGCTACGTGTCCATGATCGGCGAGCTGGCCGGGGACCAGTGGAACGAGGGTGACGTGTCGGACTCGGTCGTCCGCCGGATCGCGCTCCCGGACGCCTTCTTCGCCCTCGACGGGCTCTTCGAGACCTTCCTCACCGTGCTGCACGACTTCGGGGCCTTCCCCGCCGTGGTCGAGGCCGAGCTGCGTCGCTACCTGCCCTTCCTCACCACGACCAAGGTGCTGATGGCCGCCGTCCGGCACGGGATCGGGCGCGAGACCGCCCACGAGGCGATCAAGGAGCACGCGGTCGCGGTGGCCCTGGAGATGCGGGAGACCGGCCGGGGCGACAACGACCTGCTCGACCGGCTGGCGTCGGACCCGCGGCTCGGTATCAGCCGCGACCAGCTCGACGCCGTCCTCGCCGACCCGCTGGAGCTCTCGGGCACGGCGGGTCAGCAGGTGGCCACCCTGGCCGCGCGGGTCGAC
>JAOPXW010000173.1 GCA_025964935.1 Friedmanniella sp.
TCGGCCGCTCGTCAGGGTTGAGCGACATCCACTCAAGGGCGGGACGGCGGCGCTTCTTCCCCTGTTCTCCCTGGGCGAAACCGGAGCGGCGCGGGGGCCGTCCCCCGACCCGGCGGTCGTTCGCACCGTCCGCGGACGGGTCTTGACGCATGCCGATAACGGCATATAATAGGGCTATGGCCCGAGCAGCGACGACGTCCGACGTCTTCAACGCGATCGCCGAGCCGCAGCGCCGGGCGATCCTGGTGCTGCTGCGAGGCGGGGACCGGCCGGTGACCGCGCTGGCCCAAGAGCTGGGGCTGACCCAGCCCGGGGCGTCCAAGCACCTGCGGGTGCTGCGGGAGGTCGGGTTGGTGCGGGACCGCAAGGCCGGCCGGCAGCGCCTGTACGGGCTGGACGCCCGCGGCCTCCGACCGGTCCGGGAGTGGACCGACGGCTTCGAAAGGTTCTGGAACCAGAGCTTCGACCGGCTGGGCGCCTACGTGCAGGACCTCGGGCGGGACGAGAAGGAGAGCTGATGGGCACGACGAAGTCTGAGGCGCCCGCACCGGTGCCGTCCGGGACGGCCGACCGCGAGATCGTGATCTCCCGGGTCATCGGCGCCCCACGGGAGCTGGTCTTCGAGGCGTTCAGCGAGGTGCGGCACCTGTCGCAGTGGTGGGGGCCGGAGGGGTTCACCACCACGACGCGGGCCTTCGCGTTCTGTGCCGGCGGCGAGTGGGACTTCGTGATGCACGGACCCGACGGGACGGACTACCAGGAGTGGATCCGCTGGGCCGACATCGCCCCGCCGGAGCGGATCGCGCTGCGGCACGGTGAGGTCCGCGACGACCCCAACGCCTTCACCTCGCTCCTGACCTTCGTGCCCGAGGGCTTGGCCACCCGGATCGAGATGCGCACGGTGTTCCCGACCCGGGAGCTGCGCGACGAGGCGGTCGACAGGTACCACGCGATCGAGGGCGGCCAGCAGACCCTCGGCCACCTGGCGGCGTACGTCACCGGGCTGGCCGAGCAGAACCAGGGCCGCTGATGGCCGGACAGGTGTTTTTCAGCGTGTCGATGTCGCTGGACGGCTTCGTCGCGCCCGCGTCGCTCGAGGACCTGATGGGGCCGCAGTGGCTGGAGCTGCAGCAGTGGGTCTTCCCGCAGCGGTTCTTCCGCGAGAACCTGGGGTTCGGCGAGGGTGGTGAGGAGGGTCGCGACAACGACATCCTGCAGGAGACCTTCGCCCGCACCGGCGCGAGCGTGATGGGCAAGCGCATGTTCGACGCCGGTGAGCCGGCGTGGCCGGAGGACGCGCCCTTCCACACGCCGGTGTTCGTGGTGACGCACGAGAGCCGCGACCCCTGGGTGCGGCCGGGCGGGACCACGTTCCACTTCGTCAACGACGGCATCCACAGCGCGTTGGGCCGGGCCCGCGAGGCCGCCGGCGACCGGGACGTCCGCATCGCAGGAGGCGGCGCGACGATCCTCGAGTACGTGAACGCCGGTCTGGTCGACGAGTTCTCGATCGCTCTCGCCCCTGTGCTGTTCGGCTCCGGCGTCCGTCTGTTCGAGGGTGTGGACGCAGGCCGGGTCGCCCTGGAGGTGGTCCGGGCGGAGTCGACGCCACGGGTCACCCACCTGACCTACAGCGTCCGGGAGCGAGAGAGGTCTTGACCTCGCCCTCCTCGTCCAGCGGTTCGCGCACGGCCCTGGAGGAGGGAGCACCCGCTCGCTAGGGTGTGGGGGCATGAGCGAAACCGACGGCCGGCGACGAGTCGAGCCCCCGATGTCGGGCGGCGACGAGAGCGACACCCTGCTCGGCTCGCTCGAACGACAGCGGGCCACCTTCGCCTGGAAGTGCGGCGGTCTGGACGCCGCCGGCCTGCAGGCTCGGGTGGGCGCCTCGACCATGACCCTGGGTGGGCTACTGAAGCACCTCTCGCTCGTCGAGGCCGACTACTTCTCCGGTCGACTGGGCGGGGGCAGCCCCGGCGAGCCCTGGGTCGGTGTCGACTGGGACGCCGACCCGGACTGGGAGTGGCGGACGGCGGCCGACGACAGCCCCGAGGAGCTCTACACACTCTGGCAGACCACGGTCAGTCGGTCCCGGGTCCTCGTGACCGAGGCGCTCGCGACCGGGGCCGGGGTCGACCAGCTCGGTCGCCGAGTGTTCCCCGACGGCCGGTCGCCCAGCCTGCGCCGGATCCTGATCGACCTGATCGAGGAGTACGCCCGCCACGTCGGGCACGCCGACCTGCTTCGAGAGTCGGTCGACGGCCTGGTGGGGGAGGACCCTCCGCTCTGAGCCGAGGCTGGCCCGGGCCCTGGGTGCGGACGGGCTCGCCCCGTACGCGGCCGTCTCATCGGCGGCGACGCCGTTCTGGTACGGGCGCTGGGATCGTCAGCCTGGACCCATGCCCGTCTCCCTCACCGGGTTCGCCCTCACCCTGCTGTCGGCCCTGGCCGTGGCGCTCGCGGTCACGGTCGCCACCCGCCTGGTCGTCCGCGTCGTCACCCGTCTCGGGAGCCCGCCGTCGCCCCGAACCGGCACGCCCGGGTGCCGTTCCGCCTGTTCCTGCTCCTCCCCGAGGACTGGGGCCTCCGGCGCGACCCCGTACCACGGCAGCGGGTCGAGATCGTCCGGCCGCCGGCCTGACGCCGAGCCCGACGATCGCCGAGCCCTCGCGGCTGGACGACGACCACCCGGTCTGCCAACATTGACACATGTCTATCTCATGGCTGTGCCTGTCGTGACCGAGCGGCCCAGCGTCCTGTTCGTCTGCGTCCACAATG
>JAOPXW010000174.1 GCA_025964935.1 Friedmanniella sp.
CTCAAGATCCGCCGGCTGCGGCTGGCCGACGACGTCCCGCTGGCCATCCTCACCAACTACCTGCCGGCCCACTTCGAGATCTCCGAGGAGGAGCTGGCCCGACGTGGCCTCTACGCCTGCCTGCGGGCCCTCGGGGTCAACCTGAAGATCGCCCACCAGCGCATCTCGGCGCGGCTGATGACCGAGGAGGAGGCGGAGCTGCTGGACGAGGAGACCCCGGCCGCCTGCCTCACCGTCGACCGGATCGCCTACGACGACGTCGGCCAGTTCGTCGAGTTCGGCCGGCACGTCTACCACGCGGCGCACTACTCGATCCAGTCCTCGCTGGTCGTCTAGCCCGCCCGCGCCGTCGACCTCAGGCGTCCACCACCCCGCTGCGTGGGGTCACCGGCGGCTGGGTCGACCACGGGAAGTTGATCCACCGGTCGGTCTGACGCCAGACGAAGTCACACGCGATGACCGAGTGCGGCTTCTGGTAGATCACCGCCGTCCGAGCCTCGCGCACGTGCCCGGCGCAGAACTCGTGGACCAGCTCGAGGGTTCGACCTGTGTCGGCGACGTCGTCCACGATCAGCACCGACGCCTCGTCGAGGTCGTGGGCGTTCAGGAACGGCGGCAGCATCACCGGCACGTCCAGCCGGCTGTCGACGCCGGTGTAGAACTCGACGCTGATCGTGAACAGGTTCTTGCAGTCCAACGCGTACGCCAGGCTGCCGGCCGGGATCAGCCCGCCCCGGGAGATGCCCAGGACCACGTCCGGCTCGAACCCGCTGTCGGCCACCGTCTGGGCCAGCGCGCGGATCCCCGTCCCGTACGTCTCCCAGGTCAGCACCTCGCGCGAGGTGTCGGGCTCGCCGACCATGACCGCCTCCTGCTCGCGTCGGGCACCCCCGACCCCACTCCGAACCGCGACCTGCGGACCCCGGTGACCTGCCGGTCAGGCTCGACCCTAGCGGCGGCCGGCCCCGGCCGGAGCCGCGTCCCGCCCGCGACCTCACGGCAGCCACGGCCCCGGACCCCACGCCAGGGCGGTGCACAGCCAGCGGTCCTCGACCCCGTCCAGGCGCATGGCCAGCGCCGCCGCCCGGGGCCCGAGGGCGAGGTGCGCGGCCACCTCGGCCGCGTCGGCCGTCGGGTGCTGCACCCGGACCGACTGGACGCGCACCACCGCGGGCGGACCGGCCCGACCCTCCAGCCGCCGCCGACGGCGCTCGACCAGCGCCACCGCAGCGAGCACGTCGTCGGCGACCCAGCGGCCGAGCTGGGCCGAGGCGCGCCGACCCTGCAGCACCTCCACCAGGGCCACGGCCAGCGACCCGGCCCACCGGCCCGCCGGCGGGCGCCCCGGTCGGGGCGCGCTGAGCCAGCCGGCCGTCACCTCCGTCACCCGGACCGACGGCGTGGAGGGACCCACGGGTCCGAGGTCGAGCGGCGGCTGCCCGGGGGGTCGGGGTCCAGGGACGGCACCGGACCAGACCTGGTCGGGCGGCCGCCCGTCGACGAGGGGGCGGGCGGCGAGGGTGGTGGTGGTCATCGGTCCTCCGGTCCGGGCCGGCGGTCCTGCGCCGACTCCTGGTGACCAGACTGCGGGGCGGGACCGACAGTTCGGAGATCCCGGCCCGACATCTGTGGACAACGCCGGCCCGGGCCGACCGGACCGGCTCCCGCCGCGCCACCGGCGGGGCTAGCGGCCGCCGGCCACCGGACCGGTCCGCTCGAGAGCGTCGCGGAGCGAGGTGTAGGACGCGACCAGGGCCATCCGCTCCATGTCCAGGGTGGGGTCACTGAGCCTGGCCCCGGCCGCCACCCAGGCGTCGGACAGCATCATGGCCTGGACGCGGAGGGTGGCCGCCCGGTGGACCGCCTCCGGGGGGCGCCGGTAGACGTAGGCGTACAGAGCGGTGACCGCCGCGACCAGGGACTCGTCGTCGCGCTGCCGGTCGTGCTGACGCACCCGGTGGACCTGCCACCACCGGACCTCGAGCTCCGCCGCCACGGTCGGGTCCACCGCCACCCGTCCGGCCCGGTTGACCAGGGCGTAGAAGCTCGCCATCTCCCGCCGGGCCCGGGTCGGGTCGTTGTCGGGATAGGGCGCCCAGGCCTGGTTGGCCCGCAGGATGTGCCAGGCGCCCCGCGCCGAGGCCAGTGGTCCGAGCCCGAATCCGGACCGGACCATCCCGGTCGCTCCCCTGAGCACGCCGGGCCAGTCACGCCGATAGTAGGCCGACCAGGCCAGACACTCGCTCCGGCCCACCTCCACCGGGTCGAAGTCCGCCGTTCGCGCTCCCGCCACCTCTCCATCCTCCCCCCGGGCGAGCGGGCCCGACACCCGGTACCGGGTTGCCCGGCTGGGGACACTGGGGCCATCCCTGCCGCGCAGCCCGACCTCGACGACGTGGTCGCCCGGCTGGCCGACCTGCTCCAACCGGGACCGGTGCTGCTGCGGCTCGCGGCGCGGGGCTTCGGGGTCCGCCTGCCCCCGACCACCCCGGGCCGGCTGCGCAAGGATGGGGGGCGAGGGATGGGCGTCCGTTCCCCCTCGGAGAGGCAGCTGTGAGCCGCGAGACCCAGGACGTACGGCTGACCGAGGGCATCCGTCTCGGCCAGCTCCTGAAGTTCTCCGGGCTCGCCGACACCGGCGCGGGCGCCCGCGAGGTGCTGCTGGCCGGGGAGGTCACGGTCAACGGTGAGGTCGAGACGCGGCGCGGGCGCCAGCTCGCGCCCGGCGACGAGGTCTCCCTCGCCGGGCGTACGGTACGGCTGGTCCGCGAGGCCTGAGTCGTCCGCCCCGGGGCCGACGCCGGCTGGGGGGACTCGAGGGCCTTCTGATGCCGCGCCGGCTGGGCTAGCGTGACCGCATGACCGGTCCAGACCTAGCCGTGAACCTGCCCGACGGATCCGTCCTGGCGGCCGAGCGAGGGACTGGTCAAGGACCCACGGTGGTGCTGCTGCACGCGGGGGTCGCCGACCGGCGCAGCTGGTCGGCGCTCGGTGACCTGCTGGCCCCGGACGGCCTGGACCTGGTCAGCTACGACCGCCGGGGCTTCGGCCAGACCCCCGCCGCCGCCGACGGCGGGTCGTTCACCCATCTCGGTGACCTCACCGCGCTCCTGGACGCGCTCGGGGTCTCCCGCGCGTACGTCGTCGGGAACTCGATGGGCGGCGCGCTCGCGCTCGACCTGGCGGCCACCGCGCCCGACCGGGTGGCCGGGGTCGTGCTGGTCGGCGCCGCGGTCAGCGGCATGACCGACGAGGACACCCCCTTCGACTGGGCACCGGACCCGGCCTCGGGTCCCCTGATGGAGGCTCTCGAGGCGGCCAAGGACCGCGCCGACTCCCGGGCCCAGATCCGGGCCCTGGCCCACCTGTGGCTGGACGGCCCGACCGCGCCGGAGGGACGGGTCTCCGGGGCGCCGCGGGTCCTCTTCGAGCAGATGAACCAGCAGATCCTGGCCGTGGGGGCCGCCGACGACGCCGGCGACGCGGGGCTGCAGACGTGGCGGACCCTGGACGCCATCGGGGTTCCGGTGCTGGCCGCCTGGGGCGATCTGGACATCCCCGCCGACCTGCCGTTCTACGAGGAGACGGCCCGCCGGCTGGGTCAGGGGCCGGGCCGTGTTCTGCCCGGCGTCGCCCACCTGCCCGGGCTGGAGCGGCCCGAGCTCGTGGCCCAGCTCGTCCGGGAGGCGGTCGGCTCCCC
Organism: Friedmanniella sp.; assembly: GCA_025964935.1. Lineage (GTDB taxonomy): Bacteria > Actinomycetota > Actinomycetes > Propionibacteriales > Propionibacteriaceae > Microlunatus. The sequence goes on from JAOPXW010000174.1 coordinate 3,701, forward strand.
GGCGTGAGGGCTGAAGCCCGTCAGCCCTGCAGGGTGACCCAGGTCTGCCCGGGGGCCAGCGGGATGTCCTGTCCGCCGGCGGTTCGCAGCCGGAGCGGGGCCGAGGGCTTGCCGCGGGACCACGTGCCGGTGAGTCGGTGCCCGTCTCGGTAGACGCTGACCCGGCCCGAACCCACGGTGTCGGACTGCACCGACGCCGAGCCCAGCACGTCCCGGTTGCCGTCACCGTGGTTGTGCACCCTCATCACGATCACGTTGTCCACCCGGGTGGTGGCGCCGGAGTCGCCGTCGACGTAGGGACGGCCGTTCCAGCGGACCGTGTAGCGACCGTGGGACCGGTCGAACGCGAAGGTGTCGTGGCCGACCCGGCTGGAGACCCGAGCGACCTTCGAGGCCCGGTCCACGATCGGAGCCGCGGCGGCGAAGGTCCAGCCGATGGAGCTCGCAGGTTCCAGCCGGGTCGCGGCGGCGACCCCGGCCAGGTCGACCCGGACGTTGTGGGGGGCCACGCGGCGCGGGTCCCGCGTCTCGCGGTAGAGAGGCACGATCGAGGCGCGGTCGATCTTCGCCTGCACCCGGGGGTTGGCCCCGGAGTAGACCAGGCCGGGGCGCCCGAAGAGGGGCAGCAGCTGTACGTCGGTGCTGCGGGCGCTGCGGACCGGCTCCACCGCCCGGGGGAAGGTCGTGTGGTAGAGGGCGATGAGGCGGGTCTGGGCCCCCTCGACCTCCTCGGTGAAGACGATGTCCGCCTGGCTCAGCCCCACCTGGGGTCGGGCCGGCGCGATGTTCTCCACCTTGACGGCGATGACCGGGTGCCGACTCAGTTTCCGACCGGTCAACGGATCGGTCACCCGGGCCGGCTTCGGCGTCGGCTCGGCGCTGGGCACCGGGGTCGACCCGGGGGTCACCACCGCAGCCGGCGTGCTCGCGGCCGGGGTCGGTCCCACAGTGGTGTCGTGGCTCCCCCCACGGGTCACCGCGAACGCCACGACGGCCGCGAGGACGACGACGGCGGCCACAGCGGCGAGGACGAGGCGACGCGTCCGGGGGCGAGACGACATGGCGGTGATCCTTCGGCCTGGGGGGACGGGCGGGAGGCCTAGCTGGCGCCGGACCGTCCGTGGCACATCTTGAACTTCTTGCCCGAGCCGCAGGGGCAGGGGGCGTTGCGCGCGACCCCGGCGTACGCGTCCTCGACCTGGGCGCTCTGGCCCGCGGTCTTGACCGAGCCGTCCTCGTCCGGAGCCGAGTAGGTCAGCCGGCGGTTGGTGGGGGCCGCCAGGCCCTTGGCCTTGACCTGCGGGCGGTTGGGCTCGGCCTCCTCGGCCTCCTGCTGCGCGGCGATTTCGAGCTGGGCCAGCTGGGCGTCGTCGAGCACGGCGTCCAGCTCCGCGGCCACGGCGACCGCCTCGGGGTCGTCGGAGATCGCGCGCACCTCGATGCCCGTGCCGTCGGGGTCGGGGCCCGACTCGATCAGCGGCGCCCGCCGGCCGGTGCCGACCTGGACGGCCCGCCCGTCCTGGCCGGTGACGACGCCCACCGCGGGCGTCTGCACCTCGACCTCCAGGTGGAAGACGTAGCCGACGACCTCCTCCATGAAGGCATCCATCATGACCTTGAACATGTCGCCGCCCTCGCGCTGGTACTCCACCAGCGGGTCGCGCTGCGCCATGGCCCGCAGGCCGATGCCCTCGCGGAGGTAGTCCATCTCGTAGAGGTGCTCGCGCCACTTCCGGTCCAGCACGGTGAGGAGCACACGGCGCTCCAGCTCACGCATCACCTCCGCGCCGAGGGTCTCCTCGCGCTTGTCGTACGCCGCCTGCGCGTCGGCCTGGAAGTCCTCCACCAGCGTCTGCCGGTCCAGGTCCTCGGCCTCCTCGTACACGGCCCGCGACAGCGAGACCGGGTAGAGGGTGTTCATGTTGGTCCACAGCTGCTCGAGGTCCCAGTCCTCGGCGAAGCCGTCGGTGGCGGCCACGACGTACTGCTCGACCACCGAGTCCACGGTCGCCCGCAGCCGCGGCTCGACGTCGGCGCCTTCGAGCACCTTGCGCCGGTCGCCGTAGACCGCGTGCCGCTGGCGGTTCATCACGTCGTCGTACTTGAGGATGTTCTTCCGGATCTCGAAGTTCTGCGCCTCGACCTGACCCTGCGCGCTGGCGATGGAGGCCGAGACCCGCTTGTTCTCGATCGGCTGGTCGTCGGGCATCTTGAGCGCCTGCAGCACCCACTCGACGATGTCGGACTTGAACAGCCGCATCAGGTCGTCACCGAGCGAGAGGTAGAAGCGGCTCTCCCCCGGGTCACCCTGCCGGCCCGAGCGCCCGCGGAGCTGGTTGTCGATGCGGCGCGACTCGTGCCGCTCGGAGCCGACGACGTAGAGACCCCCGGCCTCCACCACCTCGATGTGCTCGGCCGCGGCCGTCTCCTCGAAGGCCTGCAGCACCTCCGGGTAGCGCGCCTCGTACTCCTCGGAGTGCTCGACCGGGTCGATGCCCTGCTCGTGCAGCTTCTTGTCGGCCAGGAACTCGGCGTTGCCGCCGAGGATGATGTCGGTGCCGCGGCCGGCCATGTTGGTCGAGACGGTCACCGCGCCCTTGGCGCCGGCCATGGCCACGATGGCGGCCTCGCGCTCGTGCTGCTTGGCGTTCAGCACCTCGTGCGGCACTCCGGCGCGCTTGAGCAGGGTGGACAGGAGCTCGGACTTGGCCACCGAGGCGGTCCCGATCAGGACCGGCTGGCCCTTCTCGTGCCGTTCGCTGATGTCGCGCACGATGGCCTCGAACTTGGCCTCCTCGGTGCGGTAGATCAGGTCGCGCTGGTCGATGCGGACCATGTCCCGGTTGGTCGGGATCGGGACGACACCCAGGCCGTAGATCTTCTGGAACTCGCTGGCCTCGGTCAGGGCCGTACCGGTCATGCCGGAGAGCTTCTAGTACATCCGGAAGTAGTTCTGGATGGTGATGGTGGCCAGCGTATGGTACTCGTCGCGGATCTCGACCCGCTACTTGGCCTCTATCGCCTGGTGCAGCCCATAGTTGTAGCGACGCCCTACCAGAGACAGGC
>JAOPXW010000203.1 GCA_025964935.1 Friedmanniella sp.
GTTGATCTTGTCCGAGTCGTGGTGGTCGTCGAGCTGCACGAGCACCCGCCCGACACCCGGCACGCCCGACAGGGCGTCGTACGCGTCGGACGCCATCAGGTAGGCGAAGCTCGGCGAGCAGAACGAGGTGGGCAGCCGCAGGTGCACCTCCACGTCCGTCCCGTCCAGCCGGTGGCTGCGGACGAAGCCGAGATCGGTGATCGGCTCGTCGAGCTCCGGGTCGAGCACGGTCGACAGCGCCGTCCACACCGCTTCCTCCAGCGTGGCCGCCGCCGTGCCGGAGACGTCGAGGGCGGTCACGAGCCCAACGGCACGCGGCCGTCCGGCGCCTCGGAGGCGACGGGGACCTGCTCGGCCTCCGCCTGCTGGACCTGCAGGTTCGCCGGCACCGGGATGTCGTAGAGGGCGGCCGCGTTCAGGCCGAGGATCTTCTGCTTCTGCGCCGTCGTGATGGCGGCGTACTCGGGCTGCATGTCCGCGGGGATCTGGAAGTCGACGAACTTCTCGACCAGCCACTTCGGCGTCCACAGCGCGTAGTCGCTCGAGAACAGGATCCGGTCCTCCCCGATCCAGTAGAGGAGCTCGCCGATGATCTGGGCGAAGTAGCGCGGCCGGCTGTGGATGAAGGGCATCGCCACCGCGAGCCCGCCGTAGACGTTGGGCTCCTGGGTGGCGATCCAGCAGAAGTCCTCGAGCCGCGGCAGGCCGACGTGCTCCACGATGAAGTTCAGCCCCGTGAAGTCGGTGGCCGCGTGGTCGACGTCGGCCACGTCGAAGGCGTCCCGGTCGAGCGGTCGGATCGTCGGGCCCTTGTGGACGTGGATGTTCTTGATGCCGAGCTCGACGCACGCCTCGAGGTACTTGTACGTCCACGGGTCGCTCAGCTTGTAGCCGCGGGAGTCGCCGTGCCACTCCGCGGTGTAGAGCTTGATGCCCTTGAGCCCGAACCGTTCCGCGTCGAGCCGGAGCTGGTCCAGCCCCTCCTCGCCGTTGCGCGGGTCGAAGTTGTGGTTGTAGGTGAGCTGGTCGGGGTGGGCCTGGGTCAGCGCCCACGCCTCCTCGGTCTGGCCGAAGCCGCGGTGGTAGAAGTCGCCGAGGTAGGCGGGCTGGAAGATCGCGTGGTCGACGTAGCCGTCGGTGAACAGGTCCTTCATCAGCCGGTCGGCGTAGTAGAGGTACTGCTCGTACGACCACAGCTCCGACTCCGGGCTGAGGTTCTTGTGGTAGTCGTAGAAGCAGTCGATGAACTGCTTGCCGTGGACGTTGCGGAGGTTCTCCTCCCGCGCGTCCCACAGGGCGATGTGGGAGTCCACGATGAAGTACTGCTGGTCGTTGTGCTCGTACATGTCGACCTCCGGTCGATGGGCGGACCGACCGGACGTCCGTCGGTCGGGTGTGCCTCGGAGCCGGCCGGTGCGGTCGACCTCCAGGCGGAGCGCGGGACGGGCCGGGAGCGCCGGCCCGTCCCCCTGCAGGGTGGGGCGGGGAGCGGTCTAGCCGACGACCTCGAGGTCGAAGTCGATGTACTGGGCGGCGGCCTCCGGACTGGCGAAGAGCATCGTCTTGTCGTCGAAATGGACCATCCGCCCGTAGTGGGTGGACATGATCTCCTCGAACTGGGAGCCGTCGAACTCGGAGCCGAGGGCGTCGGAGATCTCGTCGTAGTCGAACGTGAGGACGCCCGTCCCGTCGATCCGGACCATCGAGGGGTACTCGACGGTCGTCACGCCCTCCTTGTCCTTCATCACGTCCACCACGACGCGGCCGACCTGGTTGTTCATGACGGTCACCCCGCAGGCGTTGGTGAACGACCGGTCGACGGCCCCGAACTGCTTGGTCGCCTTGGTGGTGAGGGTCTCGGTCACTGGTCCAGCTCCTTGGGAGATGCGACGCCGATCTCGGCGAGCAGGGTGCGCAGGCGTTCCTTGGCGGTGCTGAGGGAGTCGGCGAACGTCACCACCAGCTCGAGCGGCTGCGACCAGATCGGCTGCAGCTGGCGGGCCGCGTTCAGGCTGATGGGGACCCAGTGCGCGAGCCACTCGCCGAGGACGGCGCGGTTGGCCTCCCCGTGCTCCGGGTCCTTCGCCAGCATCGTGAAGAGGGTCCGGCTCGCCGCGCCGTCGCGGGCGTAGTCGTTCTCGCCCGTCCCGACGATGGTGGGGGTGATGTAGTCACCGTTGCGGGCGGAGACCTGCATCATCAGGTCGCTGCGGAACAGCGCACCGACGAGGGACTCGTAGACGACGTTCGTGGCGAACAGCGCCTCGCCCCAGTCCCCCGCCGCCGTGAGCAGCTCGACGTTCTCCCGGACGCCCTGCCAGACGGGGTCGCTCTGCCACACCGCCTTGTGCACGGCGCCGTCGAAGCCGATGCCGGACTCGGACAGGTCGAGGTTGAAGAGCGCCAGGTCCTGCGCGAACCGGAGCTTGTGCGCCGCCGCGACCGCCACCGCGTTGTTGATCATGTTCGTCGGCGCGGAGCGCTGGACGGCGGTGAAGACGTGCAGGCCCAGCCCGTTCTCGCCGTGCATCCAGGCACCGAGGTTGCGCTCGATGAAGCGGCTCCAGGTCGGCGTCCAGTGCGAGTAGGCCTGGGCGCGCTTGGCGTTCTCCAGGTTCAGGCTGATCTGGCGCACGACCGCGGAGTTCCGGCGGTAGATCGTCTGCTCCCACTCCTCGTTCGGGTCGCGCCACTGGTGCCAGTCCGACGACACGAGCCGCGTCCAGTCCTTGGGGTAGCCGCCGGGACCGTTGGCGAAGCCGTAGATCCAGCCCTGGCTGAGGTGCCGGTCGGGGTCGGGCTGGACGTCGAAGGTGACGTCCTCGTACGTCGTGGCCCGCAGCTTGGCCGGCTTGAAGTAGTTGTAGCTGCGGCTCGTCGAGCTGGGGAACTCCAGCGCTCCCGCCTCGGCGTCCGTGAACACCGGCTTGGGAAAGCTGCGCTCCTTCGTCGGAGGCTTCACTTCGGTCTGCACCATGTGGGTCGGCTTTCTGGCTGATCGGATAGGCGTCGTACGTGCACGGGGGCCGGGTGTGCGCTCAGGTCATGGGCCCACGGACGTCGTGAACTTGTCGAAGTGGACCTGCTCGACGGGGACCGAGGACGCCTCCATCAGGGCGAGCGCGGCGTCGACCATCGGCGGCGGGCCGCAGAGGTAGACGTCGCAGGAGGCGAGGTCGACCTCGTTGCGCTCGACGATGTCGGTGACCAGGCCGGTCTGCCCCTCGATCCCGAGCGTGGAGAAGTCGGGCCGGCCGTCCACCTCCGGCCACGACTGGGACAGGCAGGCGACGAACCGGAACTCCTTGAGCTGCTCGCCCAGGGCCGTGATCTCGTCGAGGTAGAACAGGTCGTTCTCGGTGCGCGCCCCGTAGTAGAACGACACCGGCCGCTCGACCTTCTCCTCGGCCATGTGCCGCAGGAGGGACAGGATCGGGGCCATCCCGGCGCCGCCGCCGATGCAGACGATCGGACGTTCGGCGCCCTTGCGCAACGTGAACGAGCCGTACGGGCCGTCGAGCTCGAGCGGGTCTCCCACGGCGAGACCGCCCTCGAGCAGGCCGGAGAAGTGACCGCCCGGGTACTTCTTGATCAAGAACTCGACCTCGCCGAGGTTGCGGGACGTGGTGGCCATCGAGAACGACCGGTGGCCGGCCTGGTCGGGCAGCCGGACGTCGGCGTACTGGCCCGGGCGGAAGGTGAAGGCGAGGGGTTCGACGAGGGCCAGCCGCAGCGAGACGATGTCGTGGGTGACCGGCTCGATGGCGCTGATCGTCGCCTTGAGGTGCTGCAGCGGGATGGCGTTGCGCAGCTCGTCGGCGTCGAAGTTGATCAGCTCGATGACGAGGTCGCTGTAGGCGTGCGACTTGCACAGCAGGACGTAGCCCTCGTCGCTCTCGTAGTCGGCGAGGGCGAACGTGGAGTAGCGGTCCATCTGCACGTCCCCGTCGATGAGGAACGACTTGCACGCCGAGCACTGGCCCTCGCGGCAGCCGTGCATCAGGGAGATGCCCTGGCGGAACGCCGCGTCGAGCACGGTCTCGTCCTCGTCGACCTCCATCACGAGGTCGACCGGCTCGAACCGGACCTGGTGCTTCTCGCCCATCGTGTGCTCCTGCTCGGCTCGCCTGGGTGGTGCGGCTGGATCGGGGGTGGGGGGATCGGGTTGAGTCGATCGAGTTGAGGCGATCGGGTTGAGGCGATCGGTGACGCCGCGCGCTCCAGTGCGACGCCACCGACCGGTCTGGGGATGCGGGGGGCAGGGTTCCTGCGTCCGCCCGGCCCGGGTCGGCGAGAGGGGGGCTCGCCGGCCCGGGCGCGGATCAGGGGGTGGGAGCCGCTAGGCCACGGCCACCTTCGCCGGACGGCCGGCAGGACCGCCCCGCTTGTACTCCGCGACGTGGGCCTCCCGGTCGGCGTCCGACATCTGGTTCAGCAGCACGTTGGGGCTGGCGAAGTTGATGCCGCGGACGTCGTCGAGGGTCCACAGCTTCTTCGGGTCGTCCAGGTCGAGGTGCGGTTGCGGGATGAGGGTCTTGCCGTCGTCCCGGACGTAGCCCAGCTTCTGGATGATCTCGGCGAGGTCCTCGTTGTGGTGCAGGGTCTCCCACTCGCGGTGCCCGGTGAGCCGGCCCATGTTCGGGGTCTCGCGGCCCTCGTACGTGGGACGGAAGGCCACCGCGTCGGTCCAGTAGCACGTCTCCGAGCAGTAGGTCCGCCACTGGTCGTCGACCTTCTCGGTGACCATGTCCTCGCGGATCAGCGCCGGCACCATGCAGGTCCAGCAACGGTGCGGGTACTGGTAGTCGGCCTCGGGCTCGAACGCGATGGGCTTGTTGCGGCCCGGGTAGCGCATCCGGTTGTAGTTCTCCCACCACTTGCCGTACTTGTTGTACCAGCCTGGGTACTTCTCCTCGAACCACGCGAAGTCGACGTCGGTCATGGGGTCGATCCGCCAGTAGTTGACGGGCCAGCCGGTCGCGAAGAACTGGGCGACCTCGTGCACGTAGTGCTTGTTGTAGATCCGGTTCCACGCCTCCTCCACGAGGTCGTGCGGGATGGTCAGCCCGTACTTCTCGAGGGGGATGAGGTAGCTGCGGTAGTAGTCGTCGTAGATCCAGCGTCGCCACATCTCGGCGTAGCTCTCGCGGTCCTTGCGCCGGTCCTTGGTGCCGTACTCGATGAACGTCCCGATGGCCGCGTCGACGACGCAGTGGTTGTTCCACCAGGCGTAGCGCAGGTCGCGCTCGAGCAGCACCCGGTTGTCCTCGTCGGCCAGCGCCATCAGCAGGATCGAGTAGCCGTTGCTGATGTGGCGGGACTCGTCGGACTGGACCGAGTGGAACACCGTCGGGAGCAGGTAGTCGCCGTTGGCGGCCGCCTCGTCGGGCATGGCGACGAACAGGGTGTTGGTGAACGCGGTCTCGGCGACCACGGTCAGGTAGATGTTCGCGGCGGTGATCGCGTCGCCGGTGATGAAGCCCTCACCGAACTGCCGGCCGATCGTGCCCGCGTAGTTGTTCGCGAACGCCTTCTCCGAGATGTCGAACCCGGCCGGGTCGACGTAGTTGTTCATGTACAGCTTCTTGAGGTTCATCTGGATCGTCGAGTGCCGGACCTCGTCGATCATCTGCACGGCCAGGCCGTTGTGGATCTCCGGGTTCGGCACCGCGTCGATCGCCATCGGCATCGCGCGGGCGGCCGAGATCTCCGGGAAGGGGATGATGGAGAGGAAGAGCTTCTGCCACTCCATCCAGCGCTCCTGGACCTGGCGGAACATGTTGCCGCGGATCGCGCCGTCCATCGCGCCGAAGACGCGGTTGTCCTTCTCCTCCTCCATCGGGAAGTAGGACCGCATGATCTGCTTCAGCGGGTCCTTCTTGGGTGCCTTCTCGAAGGTGTAGTCGGTCCCGAACCGGGTCGCCGGGGTCGCGAAGGTCGGCTCCCAGGACAGCTCGGTGATCTTGGCGTGCGCCTTGCTCAGACTCTGCCTACTCAATGTCTGCCTCCTCGGTCTGGTCGAGAGGCAGGTGGCTCCAGCCCCGTCGACACGGCGACCGTGTCGCCTCCCCCATAGGACCGTGCCAAACGGGTCTGGGCTGTCTCATTGTGAGACCCGCGTCACGTACCGGTGCTGCATCCAGAGGTGGCGTCGCTACTCTTCGAGGGGCTGCAGGACAGACGGCAGCCGAGCAGCGCCGGCTCGCGCCGGCCGACGGTCGGGAAGAAGCCGTGTGCGACAGCGAACTGGGTCAGAGCCGACCCGAGCAGTCCTCCCCGTCCGGGGTGTGCGGCACGCGCGGGAGCAGGTGCTCGCGGGCGAGTGCCGCGTGCACGACGAGCTCGGCCTGCTGCGCGAGGAGATCCAGGCCTCCTGGTTGCGGTCGCGCCGCCTGCAGGTCGACACCGATCGTCTGACACCGGCGCACACCTCCGACGTCGACCAGGAGACGCTGCTGGGACGGTCGGCAGGGCCCGTCCTGGAGCACCTGAAGGTCGAGCTGGCCGGGGAACCGGTCGGCATCCTGCTGACCGACGCCACCGGGACGGTGCTGCAGCGCCACTGCGAGGACGCCGAGCTGTCGCGCCAGCTGGACGCGGCCCTGCTCGCCCCGGGGTTCGTCTACACCGAGTCCTCCGTGGGCACCAACGGGATCGGCACGGCGATCGAGGTGCGCCACCCCACGATGGTCGTCGGGGAGGAGCACTACACCGACAGCCTGACCAGCTTCGCGTGCGCGGCCTCGCCGATCTACCACCCGATCACGAACGCCTTCCTGGGCGTCATCGACTTCACCGCCACCGCCCCGCACGCGAGCCCGCTCCTGCTCTCCTTCGCCCGGTCCACGAGCCAGCGGGTGCACGAGGCGATGCTCGCGCAGTCGAGCGCCTCCGAGCTGGCGCTGATGCGGGACTACCTCTCGGCCTGCCACCACAGCGGCGGCGCCGTCCTCGCGCTGAGCGGTGACCTGGTCATGCTGAACGCCCAGACCCAGCTGAGCTTCGACGCGGCCGACCAGGCGGCGCTGCTGGCCCGGCTCGGCGACGTGACGGGGGCGCGCAGCGCGATGAGCCTGCTGGCCGACCTGCCGAGCGGCACCACGGCGCGGCTCGAGTACCGACCCACCTTCGCCAACGACGAGCTCGCCGGCGGCGTCTTCCGTGTCCAGCACCGTTCGGAGGACACCCACCGGCCCCGCTCCTTCCGCCAGCCGGTCGTGGTGCTGCCCGGCGTCGTGGGGGTGAGCCCCTCGTGGCAGCAGGCCTGCCGGGCCGTGCGCGACAGCCGGCGACGCGGCGAGTGGCTGGTCCTGGAGGGCGAGCCGGGGGTGGGCAAGACCACCCTGCTGCAGGGTGCCCACCACGCCGCCGATCCCCGGGCCCGGATCCGCCTGCTGGACGAGAAGGACGCGGCCGACCCGGAGCGCTGGCTGGAGGTGGTGGCCGAGGAGCTCGACGCCGACGGCGGGAGCCTCGTGCTGCGCCACGTCGACCTCCTCGGACCCGAGCTGGTCGACTCGCTCACCGAGATGCTGCTGCGGCACTCCGGGGTCGACGCGGGAACCGGCCCGTGGGTGGCGCTGACCATGTCGGGCGGCGAGCACAACGCCCAGGTGGAGTCCCAGCTGCTCCCCCACTTCCCCCACACCGTGGTCGTGCCGGCGTTGCGCCACCACATCGAGGACCTGACCCATCTCGTACCGCACCTGCTCGGCCGGATCAGCCGCGCGCAGGAGCTGAGCGTCGCTCCGGCCGTGCTGAACCACCTCATGAAGCTGCCCTGGCACGGCAACGTCGAGCAGCTGCGCAAGGTGCTGGTCAGGACGGCCAGGGTCCGTCGGTCGGGGGTGGTCGTCCTGGACGACCTGCCCGCGGAGTGCCGGGCGGTCACCCGCCGCCGCCTGAGCCAGATGGAGTCCCTGGAACGCGACGCCCTGATCGCGGCCCTCGTCACGCACGGCGGACGCAAGGAGCGCGCCGCCGAAGCCCTGGGGCTGTCGCGGGCGACCGTCTACCGCAAGATCAAGGACTACGGCATCACCGTCTGAGCGTCGCGAGCGGCGTCGTCAGCGGAGCGCCGGGACCAGCAGCACCGTCGAGGGCGATGACCAGCGACGTGGCCGGGGCGGGTCCGCAGCACCTCGGCCGTCACCCGGCGTCGGACGTGGAGGGCACCCTCCACGGCGGGACGAAGCCGTCGCCGATCAGCCCGTCCCACGCACCGAACAGCTCGTCGATCCCCTCCGCCGCGATCGTCGCCACCTCGTTGGCCGGGCCGGACGCGACGGCCAGCAGCCCGTACCGGAAGAGGGCACGGACCTGCTCGTCGGGCTCACCGGTGTGCATCTCGAGCTCCCCCACCGTGGCCGTGATGACCCGGTTCACCAGCTGGGCGAGTCCCGGCAGACCGAGGGCGGCGAAGGCGTGGGCCCCGGCCACGAGGGACTGGCGGGCCACGGTCACCGCCTCGGACGGGTCGGGCGTCCGGGTCGGCCCGTACGCGGGGGCGTTGGCGATCGCCTGCAGCAGGAAGGCGACGACCTCGGAACCGTGCTCCACGGTGTACGGGGGCTCCAGCCCGCCGACCAGCACGCGAGCGGCGAGGGAGTCGAGGTAGAGGATCTCGAAGGCCGGCTGGTCCTCGGGCGCGGCACCCTTCAGCGCGGCGAGCCCGTCGACCTGCCAGTCCCGCACCAGCGGCGCGATCATCGCTGCTGCTCGGTTGTGACCGGGCACCCGTGGACGTGGTCGGCGACCCCCGAGGAGCTCCACTCGGCCAGGCAGAGCCGGCACAGCCGTCGGCCGGGGCCACGGTCCACGAAGGCGATCACCGGGTCACCGCCGGCCAGGGCGTTCGAGGCGAAGGTGTAGACGCTCAGCTGGTCGTCGGTCATCCTCTCCCGCGGCAGGTCGACCAGCTTCTGGATCCTGGTCAGGGCGTACACCAACCACGGCAGCGTGAGCTCGTTCTGCAGATCCATCGCCTCTTGCCTCTCGCGTCGACGGCGCACCCGGTCGTCCCCG
>JAOPXW010000157.1 GCA_025964935.1 Friedmanniella sp.
AGCTCCGGCTCGACCCCCGCCACCGCGGCAGCGCCGCCCTGGGGGCCTGGGCGGCCATCGCCTGGCAGGACCGGATAGCGGCGGCCGCCGCGCAGCAGGCGGGCGCCCTGGCCGCCCTCGCCGAGCGCGTACGCCACCTCTCGCTGGGGCTGCGCGCGTCCCGGAGCCAGTGGACCCGGCGGGTCCCGGCCGACCCGGTGGCCGCCTTCGCCGTCCTGGCCCCGATGCTGCCCCGGCTGCCGGTCCCCGGCGGCGTCGCGCTGGACCGGATCGCCGGGCGCACCTCACGGCTGGCCCCGGCGCTGTTCTCCTCCGGCGCCCGGCGGCTGCTGCGACCCCGTACGGCGCTGGCCCGGGCCGCTCAACCGGGCGCCACCTCGCTGCCGGGCCTGATCGAGGCGGCCGGGACCCGCTGTGTCCCCGCCCCGGACCCGCTGCCGGGCCAGAAGGACCTGCGCGAGCTCGCCGACCCCGACCGGCGGGCCGAGGCCACCTCGCTGCTGCGGCAGGCCGGGTCGAAGTTCCTGGAGGACGCGCTGGCCGCCCTGCCCCCGGAGGCTCGCGAGGATCCGGGCGGGCTGGCGCACCTGTTCGACGCCGACGCCCCCGAGCTCGTGGACCGGCTCGACCGGCCGCCGGTGGTCCTCGACTGCGTCCCGATCACCGACCTCGGGGCGCTGGCCGGGTCGGTCCTGGGCGGCATCGACCCGCGGGTGGAGCGGCCCGTGGTGGTCGGCCGGGTGCTGGACGGGATCACCGGGGTACGGGCCCCCGAGCTCGCCGCGCCGGACCTGGCCCTGGAGCTCGACCTTCCGCTGTGGTCGTTCCTGAAGGAGTCCGCCCCCGACTGGCTGCTGCCCGGCGGCGGGGAGCTGCCGGTGGACCGGGTGACGGCGATGCAGACCAACCCGGAGTTCGTGGACGCCTTCCTGGTCGGGGCCAACCACCGCTCCCTGGGCGAGCTGCGCTGGCGCAACCTGCCCCTGGTCACCGGCTGGACCCCGCTGCGGCGCTTCTGGCAGCGCATCGGGGACGGCGGCGGGGGTCCGGAGACCGACATCCGGCCCGTCCTGGACATCCTCACCCCGCCCAGCCCGGGTCTGCCGCGGTGGACCGACGCCTCCGTCCTCGGGGCGCCCGCCCACCAGCGGGACGGGCAGGGGGCGCGGCTGGTCGTCGTGCTGCACACCGAGCTCTTCCGCCGCTACCCCTCGACGCTGGTCTACCTGATGAAGAATCCCGGCGGGGCCGACGACTGGAGCGCCGACGTGAAGACGATGAACACCACCCGCGTCTGGCCCAACCTCGCCGGCACCCTGCACCCCGAGCTGGTCTTCTTCGGCTTCCCGGTGCCGCCGACGGCCGGCCAGGACCACTGGCTGGTCCTGGAGGAGCCGCCGCCGGGCTACAGGTTCAAGGTCGCGACCGCGGCCGAGGCGGGTCTGGCGGACGGGTCCACGTACGCCGCGGCGACCCTGGACCAGCCGGTCCGGGCCTTCTTCGGGAAGCTGCTGTCGTGAGCGTGGTCAACGACGCCACCCGGCACGCGCGCGACGCGGTCGTGGCCGCCGAGGGCCGGGTCGCGTCCCTGGCGGCCGAGCTGGCCGGTATCCCCGGCTGGCTGCGGGTCGGCACCCCGGAACGGCACGCCGACCCGGGCGACGCGGCCGACGCCGCACGGGCGGTGGCCCTGACCCCGCGACTGGACCGGGCGCGGCGGGCCGCCGCTCAGCTCCGGGACCGCGTCGAGCAGGCGGTCGGGGGGCCGCCGTCGACCACCTGGGCCTTCCTGGCGTTCTCGGACTGGCTGGCCGGCCTGCCGCCGGCGGAGCCCCAGCGGCTGCTGGACGAGCTCGCCGTCAGCCCCGAGCGGCTGCTGACCGAGTCGGGCGCCATGTCGGTGGAGAAGGCGCAGGCCATCCTCGACTACGTGGCCGGCAACGGCGGCCGGGTCGGGGACGGCCAGGCCTTCCGGGTGGGCGTCCCCCTGGACGACGCCGACCTGGCCGACCTCGACGCCACCGGGGTGCGGTTGCGGTCCGGGGCACCGCCCGCGGTGGACTGGGACGTCCTGCTGCCCGTACGGCTGGAGACCCGCTTCACCCCACCCGACCCCGAGGCGGCTCCGGGGGATCCGGCGGCCGGCTGGCGGCTGCGGGTCCGGGTGGAGCCCGACGCCCCCTCCCTGGCCCGGCACCCGGGGCCGGTCAGCGCCCAGGACGCCGAGCTGGTCGCGGTCTGCTGGAGCGAGGCGTCCGGGGACCTGGCCGGTGACCTGGGCGAGGCCGCCCACCGCAAGCTCGCCGCCGCCGTCGGGGGCGGGCGGGCGGACTACCTGCTCCGGACGGTGCCGGTCAGCCGGACCGACACCGGCTTCACCCCGTCCGAGGCCCACCCGGAGCGACCCGAGCCGGTCACGGCACCGCTGGTGGGGCTGCCGGCGACCCTGGAGGTGTGGGGCGGCCCGGCCGACGCCCCCCAGCGGCTGCTCACCCTGACCCCGGACCTGGCCGCGATCGCCCTCGACACCGACCTGCAGCGGGTCGCGGAGCCGATCGACGGGGAGACCCCTCGACGCTGGTGGAACTCCTACGCGGCGGCCGTCGAGGTCGGTCTCGCCGGCGAGATCGCCCTCGGGCCGGACCGGCCCGCCTTCGAGGTGCTGCTCTGCCTGGGCCACGACGAGCCCGGGTCCGGGGCGGCGACGCTGTTCGGCACCCACGCCGACACCGGCCGGGTCGAGCCGCTGGCCCCGCTGACCCCGACCACCACCCTGGCCGGCTCGCCCACCACCGACCTGGGCTCCGACCCGGCACCCTGGTGGCAGGCGGCCCGCGACGCCCCCGACGACCTCGGCGGGCTGGCCCCCGTGCTGCTCGGCGAGTCGTCCTGGCCGGGGGTCCCCCGCCCCGACGATGCGCTGCCGCGAACCGCACGGCTGCTGACCCAGTCGCTCTGGCCGGTGCTGTGGCAGCGGACGCTGAAGGACGTGGCGGGGGCCGGTGAGGAGATCTGGCGGCTGGGCGAGTGGGCGATGCGGCACCTGCACCCGTTCGGCCCGTACCCGGTCCTGCGCTTCGGCGACCTCCCGTTCGGGGTGCTGCCGGTCGCCTACTACGACCGCTGGGTCTTCCGGGCCCCTGTGTAGAAG
>JAOPXW010000260.1 GCA_025964935.1 Friedmanniella sp.
GCCTGTACGGCCGTGGTGGGTGTACTGCATCCGGTCGGTTCCTCTCGAAAGGGCTGACAGGTCACGAGAGCTGCCGGCGTTCGCGTGGCCAGAGCTCCCGGCCCCGAGGGCCTCGACGGAGAATCTCAGCCCGCTGGGACGCGTACGCCCCGTCGGCGGTGCGCGGTGCCGGTCATCGCTAGCGGTGCGACGCTACCTCTCGCGGTCATCACCTCGCCGGGCGGTGCCGCCGTGGTGGGACTGGCTGGCCCGGAATGCCTCGGATCATCCCGTGGGCTCAGTCGGCGGGGCCGACCGCGGGCGCGATCACCTGCACCGTCTCGGTGTCCGTGACCATGCCGTATCTGGTGGTGGCCACCGCGGTCACCACGTTCTTCCCCTTGACTCCCGGAACCGTCGCGACGAAACTCTGGCCGCACTCCAGCCACCGGTAGTCCGCCAGGGCCGCGGCCTGGGTGTAGACGGCGACGCCCGCCATCGTGGACCGGGCATCCTTGTAGCAGTCGACGTACACCTCGACCTCGAAGTGCGGGTCGCGCAGCAGCTTCTTGCCGCCGTGCTCATCCGTCCGGTAGGCAGCGTCACTCAGCAGCTTGGCCTTGGTCGTCAGGATCGACACCGTGGCGCTCGTGGCTGCCGCCGCGGGGAGAGCCGTGGTCAGGGAGAGGGTCAGAGCAGCCGCCGAAGCCAACAGCACGGACGTCTTCGTGGGGGTCATGGGGGGTCCTCGAGGTGGGGGACGGAGCGGGCGTGGGCCTGACGGTAGCGCTGCGCACGCGGGCCCGTCCAGGCCCCTGCGGGGGGCCCGGACGACGCCTCGGGCCCAGGGCGGGCCGTGGGGCGTTACTGGACCAGCTGCAGCTCCATCCGGTCGAGCAGCGTCTCCAGGCCCATCTCGAACTCCTCCAGGCTCCGGTCTTCGCTCAGCAGCGGTCGCAGCCGCTTGGTGACGGGGCTGTGTCTCAGGTCGACGTCGGCGTCCCGGTTGGGCAGCTGCGCGTCCCCCTCGTCCAGGGCCTCCTCGACCGGCGAGGTGTCGGCGCCGCGGACGGCCGCCTCCAGCAGCAGCTGTCCCAACAGGAAGCTGCTGAAGGCCCGGTAGGCGTCCGACACCTGCTCGTCGGTGAAGCCGTGATCGGACAGGGTCCGGAGGCAGTCCTCGACCAGCTCGACGCTGCGCAGCGGCGGCCGCAGCCACGGCACCGCCGGATGACGGGTGGCGACGAGCGGGAAGGCCGCCCAGTGCTCGACGGCGATCCGGCGGACTGCGTGGGCCAGCGACTGCAGATAGCCCTGCCAGGTCTTCGTGAGGCTCTCGTCGAGCTCCTTCGACAGGCCCTCCATCAGGTGGGCCACGACGCCTTCGAGCAGGTCCTCGCGACCACTGACGTGCCGGTAGAGAGCCATCGCTCCCACCCCCAGCTCCTGACCAAGGACCCGCATCGACAGCCCGTGCAGCCCGTTCTCGTCGATGTAACGGAGGGCAGCCTCGACGATCAGCTCGCGGCTGAGGTTCTTCTTGCGGCCTGCGCTCGACTCGTTGTCGTCTGGACTCACGGGGGCTTCCTCACGTTGCGGGCCGGTGTTGCCTGTCTACCACTGAGGCGCGCCAGCGACCGCCGGACACCACACACATCAGCTGATGTGTACGCCGTACACATCGTGTGCTTACACTGTACGCAGTGCGGGTTCGCCAGATGTCGAACCGCCGGGGCCCATCGGGGGAGCCGGCGTGCACGCCAGGTGGGCGGCCTTCGGGCTCCCCATTCGCGCGGCGGCGACGCACCACAACGGAAGGTCATACCCTCATGACGATCAGCATCGAGCAGGTCCAGCAGCTCCGCCACGGCAAGGTGGTGACCGCCAACGGCAATAAGGTCGGCTCCATCGGCCAGGTCTACCTGGACGACACCAGCGGCGAGCCCAGCTGGGTCACGGCCAAGACCGGGCTCTTCGGCAGCTCGGAGTCCTTCATCCCGCTCCAGGGTGCCCGCATCGACGGTGACGACGTCGTCGTCGACTACGACGAGGACACCATCAAGAACGCACCCCGGGTCGACCCCGACGGTCACCTGGAGCCCGACCAGGAGTCGGCTCTCTACCAGCACTACCGGCTGGACGGCATCGAGGCCGTGAGCAATGTCCGCGGCGACCGTCCCTCCGACCTTGACGACCCGTCTGAGGTCGGCGACGACCGGGCCGACCGCTCCGCGGAGACCGTGGGCCAGGACCGCTCCGGGCCCACCACCGACGACGCCATGACCCGCTCCGAGGAGCAGCTGCGCGTCGGCGTGGCCACCCGCGAGTCCGGGCGGGCTCGGCTGCGCAAGTACGTCACGACGGAGCAGGTCACCCAGACCGTTCCCGTGTCGCGTGAAGAGGTCACCGTGACGCGCGAGCCCATCACCGACGACAACCGGGGCGACGCCACCTCCGGTCCGGCGATCAGTGAGGAGGAGCACGAGCTGACCCTGCACGAGGAGGTCCCCACCGTGGACAAGGACGTGGTCGCGGTCGAGCGGGTCAAACTGGGCAAGAAGACCGTCACCGAGCAGGCCACCGTCTCCGACGAGGTCCGCAAGGAGCAGATCGACATGGACGACCCCCGCAACACCACGCGCTAGTCGTCCGACCGCCGGCTCCCAGCCGGTACGGTCGAGACCGGCACGATGGCCCGGCCGGCGAAGCCGCTCAGAGGCTCGCCGGCCGGAGCCAGCCTCCACCCCTGGCCCCCAGCCGGCCTGGGACACACCCCCGCAGACCCCGGTCGTACGCCACACCCGAAGGAACGTCATGAGCAGCCCCACCAACCCGCCCCGCAGCCAGGACGACTACCCCAACACGGGCTCCACCGAGAGCAGCCGCGATGCGAGTCCCCGGGCCGACCGGCACGCCCTGGTCCGCGACCAGCGGGACCGGTTCGGCGGGATGAAGTTCGGCGCCTGCTTCTTCGGCTGGCTCACCGCCACCGGGACCGCCGTCCTGCTGACCGGGCTGCTCACCGCCGTCGGGGCCGGCGTCGGCTCCAGCCTCGGTTACACGCCCGGCCAGGCCAGCAACAACGCCGCCACTGTCGGCCTGGTCAGCGGCATCGTGCTCCTCGTCGTCATCCTCGTGGCCTACTACTGTGGCGGCTACGTCGCGGGCCGGATGGCCCGGTTCAACGGCCTCAAGCAGGGCCTGGGGGTCTGGCTGTGGGCCATCATCATGGCGGTGGTGGTTGCGGTTCTCGGCCTGATCGCCGGCAGCCGGTTCGACGTGCTGGCCCGTCTGAACGGCCTGCCGGCCCTTCCGGTCAGCGGCAGTGACCTCACCACCGGTGGCATCATCAGCGCGATCGCCGTGATCATCGTCGCTCTGATCGGCGCCCTGCTCGGCGGGCTGGCGGGCATCCGTTTCCACCGACGCATCGACCGGGCCACCGTGGGTCGAACCGAACACTGACCCCTCCGGGGAACCGCCCGCCACCACGTCGAGAGGTCCAGATGAACAGCACCAGCCAGCCGGCCGCCGGCACCGAGGGCGTCGCGGCCGTGGTCCAACGGTCCGAAGAGCGCCTGGCCGTGGGCCGGACCGTACGGGCCGCGACCCGGGTGCGGGTATCGAAGCGGGTGGTCACCGAGCAGGTGACCTTCACCGTCCCGGTGCGCCGGGAGGAGCTGGTCGTGGAGTACGAGCCCCTCGAGCCAGGCTCCATACCCGACCTGCCGCAACTCCCCGAACCGGGGGCCGGCTTCACTATCGTCCTCCACGAGGAACGCGTCACGGTCGGCACCGAGACGGTCGCGGTCGAGCGGGTCCACGTCGCCGTGACCCGACGACAAGGGCACGCCGTCCTGCGCGAGGACCTGTTGCGCGAGCACGTCCAGCTGGACGACCCCGCCACCAGCTGAAGCTCCCGGCAACTGCATCGCGGGAAGGCCCAGGCGTACGCGCTCCCTCGCGCTCAGCCGGTCAGAACCTTGCGAGCCTCACTCGCTGACGCGGATGGCGATCTTGCCGTGGCCGTGACCGGTCTGGCTCGCGCGGAAGGCGTCGGCGGTCCGCTCGAGCGGATAGCTCGCGGCCACCGGAACGGTGAGCTTCCCGGCGTCGGCGAGGTCGGCCAGCGCGGTCAGGTCCGCGGCGTCCGGGCGCACCCACAGGTACAGACCGCCGTGCTCGGCCACCGAGCCGTCGGTGATCGAACCGTGGCGGCCGCCCTCGGCCAGCACGGCCAGGGTCTGCTCCAGCACGCCGCCGACGAAGTCGAGGACCACGTCGACGCCCTGGGGCGCCAGAGCCCGGACGCGCTGCACGAGCTCGTCGCCGTAGGTGACCGGCTCGGCCCCCAGGTCCTTCAGCGCCGCGTGGTTGGCCTCCGAGGCGGTGCCGATCACCCGGGCGCCCAGGCTGGTGGCGATCTGGACGGCGAGGCTGCCGACGCCC
>JAOPXW010000266.1 GCA_025964935.1 Friedmanniella sp.
GGCCGGCGCCGGGGTGCTCGCGACCGGCAGCCCGCACACGTCGCAGTAGTCACCGGCCTGGCTGAGGTGGCCGGCGGGGCAGCGGAAGGTCATCGGCGGAGGCCCTTCTCGAGGTCGCGGACCGTGCTCACGCGCGCACCCGGGTGGTCTTGGTGGAGGCGGTGTCGAGGGCCATCTCGTCGGCTCGCTCGACGACGCGACGCAGGCGTACGGTGCCGGTCGCCGGGTCCTCGATGTCGACCACCTTGCCCAGCCGGGTCGTGGCCTCCTCGTTGCCGGTCAGCGCCGCCAGCTGGACCGCCCGGCCCAGCCGGGTGGTGGCGGTGTCCTCGTCGCCGGCCGCCTTGGCGGCCAGCCCCTCCTGGATGGCCTGGGCCAGCTCGGTCTGTCCGGTGTAGTGGGCGACCTCGGGGTTGATCCGGGTGGTCAGGCCCTCGTCGTCGGACCACTTGGCCTTGACCAGCCCCTGCGCGGCCACCTCGCCGCCGACCACGAGCTGCACCCGGGCGGCCAGCTGCTCCTGCCCGATCGCCTTGGCCGCCAGCCGGACGCTGACGTGGTACTCGCGGGCCTCGTCGCCCCAGGAGCCGGTCGGGTAGCCGCCGGTCAGCGGGTTGACCTCCACCCGGCGCCCGGTCAGGTCCTCGACCGTCGGCGCGACCTGTCGGACGAAGCTGACCTCGGCCCCCAGCGGGGCCCAGACCCGCAGCTGGGCGTCGGCGACGCCGCGGTTCATGGACTCCTGCATCAGCGTCGCGAAGGTCTCCGCCAGGTGCTCCGGCTCGGGCACGATGTCGACGGTCCCCAGCAGCGCCTGCGCGATCCGGCGCACCTCGGCCACCTGCCAGTCCACCCCCACCCCGCGGCAGTCGCACTGGAACGCGCCGGTGACCGCGGCCAGGGCCGCGCTGAGCTGCTCGGGGGTCTCGTTGTGGTTCTCGCCGTCGGTCAGCAGGATGGCGTGCCGCTGGGCCAGGCCGGGGACCGAGTCGAACAGCCGTCCGGCCAGCGTCAGCCAGGTCCCCATCGCCGTGCCGCCGTCGGCGCGGAACTGGGCGATGGCCTGATGGGCGGCCCGCCGGGTCGCCGCGTCCATCCGGACCATCCCGGTTCCGGTCCGCACCGCCGGGTAGGCGAGGTAGGCCACGTGGGTGCCGGCGACGACGGCGAACCACGTCCCGTCGAGCACCTGGTCCACCGCCGCGGCGGCGGCCACCTTGGCCGCCTCCAGCCGGACCCGGCCCATCGAGCCGGAGGTGTCGACGATGACGATCTCGCCCGCGTCCCCGGACCCGCTGCGTCCGGCGCCCCCCGCCCCGGCGCACGAGACGGTCACGATCGCGTTGACGTCGGTCCCGCCCGCGGGCAGGAACTCGTTCTGGTACACGGCTGCGCTGAACTCCGCCATACATCCCTCTCCTGGCCGTCCCGGCTGTCGGTTCAGTATGCCGCCCCACCCGGTCGTCCGGGCGGGCGGCGGAGCCCTTCGTCGCGCGACACCACCCCTTAGTGGCGGGCGAGCGCCACCGAGACGTTGTCCTTGCCGCCCTGGTCGTTGGCCCAGCGGACGAGGGCCTGGGCCAGCGGGAGCGGCTCGGCCGGTCCGGGGCCCAGCTCGTGGGTCAGGTCGGCGACCAGGGTCTGCAGGTTCTCCGCCTCCGACACGTAGTTCCACAGGCCGTCGGAGCACACCAGCACCCAGCCGGGGGCGCTCAGCCGGACCGAGCCCGTACGGGGGCTGAAATCGGTGCTGTCGCGTCCCAGCCACTTCGTGATCGCGTGCGCCTGGGGCCCGTTCTCGGCCTCCTCGCGCGGGACCCCCAGCGCGATCCGGACCTGCGCGACAGAGTCGTCCAGGCTGAGCTCGGCGGCGTCCTCCCCGCTAGCCCGGTCCGGGATCCAGTAGACCCGGCTGTCACCGGCGTTGCCGTAGACCACCGTGTCGCCCTCGACCACGGCGGCGGCGAACGTGCACGAGGCCGCGTTCGGGCTGGCCGGGTCCGTGCTGGCGATGACGGCCTCGTTGGCGCGGGTCGCCGCCTCGACGATGGCCGCGGCGGTCGCGGCCGCGCGGGAGGAGTCCGTGCCGACCCCGCCGGAGCGACGGGTGGTCAGCACGTGCCGGGCGGTCCGGGCGGCCGCGAGGCTGGCGACGTCGGAGTCCGTGGAGGTCGAGACGCCGTCGCAGACGACCAGGACCGCCCGTGAGCCGGGCGCGAGGTCGGCGGCGACCGCGGTCGCGTCCTCGTTGCGGGTGTGCCGGACGCCGCGGTCGCAGCAGGCCGCCACCCAGCTCGCCGGCTGCTCGGTGTAGTGGTCCCGCGGCACGGGGGCCTTGGTGCCGCAGGTCTCGCAGTAGCCCTCGGTTCCGACGACCCCGCCGCAGGTGGGGCACGGCCGGGCGATGGGGGTGACCCGGGTGTCCTCGGTCAGTGTCTCGGTCGGGGCCGCGGGCACCGGGTCGGCCGCCGGGTGGACCGCGTGGTTCGTCGCCGACCGGAGCGGTGCCCCGCACGCCTCGCAGAAGGACTCTTCGGCCCGCACCTCCGAGAGGCACACCGGGCAGCGGGCGACCTCCGTCGATGCGGGGTCCGGCGCCGGCCCGAGGTCGGGCGAGGGGGCCGGAGCCGGTGGTTCGGTCATTGCAGGGTCCACCTTCGTACGGCGTTGGCCTTGTCCACCAGGGCGTGGCGACGGTGCTCGTCGGTCTCGGACCGGGCGAGGCCACGATAGGTCATCTCGAGCCCGTCGCGCAGGGAGTCCCCGCGGGCGGCGTACGCGCCGATCTGCAGGTCGGGCCGGGGGCCGCTCCGCTCCACCTCGCCGAGGGCCCGCTCCAGGATGGTGACCGTCAGCCAGGCGTGCTCGGTCGGGTCCAGGCGGATCCCGTTCAGGCTCTCCGAGGCCCGGGCCAGGTCGGGCAGACCCCGACCCGAGCCGTACAGCTGCACGGCCCGGAGCCGTCGCGCCTCGGTGTAGCTGCGGCTCGTCGAGGGGACCAGGTCCAGCGCCGCCACCGCGGCGTCGACGTCCCCGCGCGCGGCCCGGATCCGGGCCAGCCCGAAGGCGGCCGGGGCGACGTAGGTGGCGTCGGTGGCTGCGCAGGTGCGATAGAGGCCCTCGGCCACCGCCGTCTCCGCACTGCCCTCGCAGGCCAGGGCCAGGGCCAGCTTGGGCGCCAGCTCGCCGGGCACCTGACCGTAGACGGCGTTGAAGGCCGCCTGGGCGTCGGCGAAGGCGCCGCGGGCCAGGGCCGACAGCCCGCTGACCCAGACCGCCCGCCACTCCCAGGGGTCCTGGGCCAGCAGGGCGTCGACCGCCCGGTCCACGAGCTCGGGCCGGCCCAGGTGCAGGGCCGTCCGGGCCTGCGCGAGGCGTACCTCCACCGACGGCTCCGGGGCGGCGGCGAGCTCGGCGTAGCGCTCCGCGGGGTCCTCGGCCGTGACCGTGGCGAGGAAGCCGTGCTGCGGGTCGTTGACGTCGGCCCGCAGGGCCGGCAGCTCCTCCCACCCCAGCAGCTCGGTGGTCACGGCGGGGGAGTGGAACAGTACCGAGGCGGCCGACGTCGTCGCCGTGGCCTCACCCCGCTCGGCCACGACCTCCCGCAGCACCCCGAGCAGCTGCACCCGCAGCTCGTCGACCGAGGCGAACCGGTCGGCCGGGTCGGTGGCGCAGCACTTGGCCAGCAGCCGGTAGAGCGAGTCGTGCTGGGCCAGCACGGGGGTGTCGGCGACCGGCGGCAGGCTGGCCACGTAGCGCGTCTGGTAGCCGCGGAACTCGGTCATCAGCACCAGCAGGGTGCGGCCGATCGTGTAGAGGTCGGAGGCGACCGTGGTGCCGACCTGGGCGACCTCGGGGGCCTGGTAGCCGACCGTGCCGTAGATCGCGGACTCCTGGTCGTCGATCCGGCGGACCCCGCCGAGGTCGATCAGCTTGACCGCGTCGCCGACCTGGATCAGGTTGTCGGGCTTGAAGTCGCAGTAGACCAGGCCCAGGTCGTGCAGGTAGCCGAAGGCGGGCAGGATCTCGAGGATGTACGCCAGCGCCTGGTCCACCGGCAGCGGGTCGAAACGGCCGCCGGCCGCCCGCATCCGGTCCTTCAGGATCTGCTTCAGCGAGATGCCGCCGACGTACTCCATCACGATGTAGCCGGCCCCGTCGTGGGTGACGAAGTTGTAGATCTCCACGATCAGGGGGTGCTCGACGGCGGCGAGGAACTGCTGCTCGACGATGGCCACGGCCAGGGCGTCGGCGTCCCCGGTGTTGAGCAGGCCCTTCAGCACCACCCATCGGTCCGACACGTTGCGGTCCCGGGCCAGGTAGATCCAGCCGAGGCCGCCGTGGGCGAGGCAGCCGGCGACCTCGTACTGGCCCGCGACCAGGTCGCCGGGTCCGAGCTTGGGGGTGAAGGAGAAGCCGGTCCCGCAGTTCGGGCAGAACCCCTGGGTGCGCCCGGGCTGGCCGTCGCGGGAGCGGCCCACGGCGGCTCCGCAGCTCGGGCAGGTGCGCTTGTCCTCGGGGACCTGGGGGTCGACCATCAGAGCCTGGGCGGCGTCGACCACCGGGGCCGGCGGCACCTGGGTCAGCCCGGCGCCCAGCCGCGCCGAGCGCAGCCGCTGGGAGCCGCTGCTGACCCGGCGGGTCACCTTGGAGCCACCCGCGGCGGCCCGCTGCGACCCGAGTGCGGTGGAGGTCAGCCGGCTGGAGCCCTGGGTGCGGGTCGACCCGAC
>JAOPXW010000273.1 GCA_025964935.1 Friedmanniella sp.
CCGCCCCCGCACCCACCGGAGCCCACCTGTGACCCGAGCCGTCTGCCCTGGATCCTTCGACCCGGTCACCCGGGGCCACCTCGACGTCATCGGCCGGACCGCGCGGGTGGTGGAGGAGGTGGTCGTCGCGGTCGGCTCCAACCAGGCCAAGACGGCCCTGTTCTCCCCGCAGGAGCGGGTCGAGATGCTGAGCGAGGTCTGCGCCCCCTGGGACAACGTCTCGGTCCGGCTCTTCAGCGGGCTGCTGGTCGACTTCTGCGTGAGCGAGGACATCGACGTCATCAGCAAGGGACTGCGCAACGGGGGTGACTTCGACTACGAGCTGCAGATGGCGCAGATGAACCGGCAGCTGACCGGGGTCGAGACCCTCTTCGTGCCCACCTCGCCGGAATGGGCGTACGTCTCCTCCAGCCTGGTCCGCGAGGTGGCGACCCTGGGCGGCGACGTGGCCGCACTGCTGCCCGAGCGGGTGGTCGCGCGGACCCTGGCGCGGGCCGCCGAGCGCCGGGCCGCCCGCGACTGACGCCGGGTCGGCGAGGGAGCGATACCCTCACTGACGGGTCGGTCCGCTCCGCGGACCGGCGCCGACCCGCAGGACAGCCCCCGGGGATCGTGACCCGGGACGAACCAAGGAGGAGCTGGCATGGCCGACCGTCGGACCGCCGAGGAGAAGCTGGCGCAGCTGCGCGAGCTGGTCGTCAACGCGCGGTCGATGCCCATGTCGGCCTCGTGCGTGGTCAACCGCACCGAGGTGCTGGCGGCGATCGACCAGGTCATCGACAACCTGCCGGACGAGATCGCCGACGCGCAGGAGGTCATCGACCGCTCGCAGTCCGCGATCGCCGACGGTGAGGCGGAGGCCGCCGAGATCCTGGCCCGCGCCCAGGCCGAGGCCGAGCTGCGGGCGAAGGAGAGCGAGGCCGTGAAGGCGGCCGCCGAGATGGCGGCCCGGGTCAAGGCCGAGGCGGCGGAGGAGGCGGCGGCGCTGCGCCGCGAGACCGACGCCTTCATCGACTCCCGGATGGCCAGCTTCGAGTCGGTGCTGCACAAGACCTCCAGCCAGGTCAGGACCGCGCGGGCCCGGCTGGCCGAGCGCAGTGGTCTGAACGCCGACCCGGCGGCGCGGACCGCGTCGCCGCCCGAGCCCAGGCCCTGACCCGCGGGCGACGCGAGTTTGGCCAGAGTCGCCCCGCCCCGGTAAAGTGACGCGTCGGTCACGATGATGACGTGCCGCTCAGCTTGGAAGGATTGCGATGGGTTCGCCACATCGCCCGCTGGACCACCGTTCCGGGTTGGTCCTCGACACCCGTGAACTGGGTCGTCGTGCGGGCGCCATGAAGGTGGTCCAGGCATCCGTCGATGCTCCTGCGGACCTCGGTGTCACCGTGATCGGTGTACCTCCTGGGTCACCCATCGAGCTGGATCTCCGGCTCGAGTCGGTGGTCGAGGGAGTGCTGGTGTCGGGAACCGCCACGGTTGCTCTGCGTGGGGAGTGCGTCCGCTGCCTGACCGAGATCTCCGACGAGCTGGAGATCGACGTCCAGGAGCTGTTCGTCTACCCCGGGAGCGAAGCGACGGAGGACGAGGCCAGTCGGCTGGAGGGCGACCTGATCGACCTCGAGCCGTTGCTCCGGGACGAGGTGGTACTCGACCTGCCGTTCCAACCGCTGTGCCGGGAGGACTGTGCAGGTCTGTGTACCGTCTGCGGTGCCGACCTGAACGCTGATCCCCAGCACGACCACGAGGCCCCCACCGACTCCCGGTGGGACAAGCTCCGTGGGCTCGAGGCCCCCAACGCCTGACCGCAGTCCGCACCACAAGCCAGTCCGAAGACATCGCCGGCGCTCACTGCACCGGTGCGAAGCAGCAAGGAGAGAACCGTGGCCGTTCCCAAGAGGAAGAT
Source organism: Friedmanniella sp. (assembly GCA_025964935.1). GTDB lineage: Bacteria > Actinomycetota > Actinomycetes > Propionibacteriales > Propionibacteriaceae > Microlunatus. Next base: position 1,904 of record JAOPXW010000273.1, read on the forward strand.
GTCACGTAGCAATACGCGGCACCGTCGTTCGCAGTGGAAGGCCTCCGTGCCCGCCCTGGTGACGTGCGTCAACCCGGCCTGCCGCGAGAAGCACCTGCCCCACACGGCGTGCCCGTCGTGCGGCCAGTACGGTCCGCGCGCGGCCCGTCGCCAGGTCATCGCCTCCTGAGCCGGTAGGGGCGATCACCATCAGCGTTCCTGCTGCGGAGCTGCTGACACAGCTCGGGATGAGCATCCGTCCCGAGCTGTTCAGCCATGCCCTGACCCACCGCTCGTACGCCTACGAGCAGGGCGGGATCCCCACCAACGAGCGCCTGGAGTTCCTGGGCGACTCGGTCCTGGGCCTGGTGGTGACCGAGCACCTCTTCACCTCGTTCCCGGAGATGTCGGAGGGTCAGCTCGCCAAGCTGCGGGCCGCGGTCGTCAACTCCCGCGCCCTGGCCGACGTGGCCCGGGGGCTGAACCTCGGCGACCTGATCCACCTGGGTCGGGGCGAGGAGGCCACCGGCGGCCGGGACAAGTCCTCGATCCTGGCCGACACGATGGAGGCCGTGATCGGGGCGGTGTTCCTGCAGCACGGCATCGACGCGGCCCGGGATTTCGTGCACCACCTGTTCGACGCGTTGATGGCCGACGTCGCCACCCGCGGCGCCGGCCTGGACTGGAAGACGAGCCTGCAGGAGCTGTCGTCGCTGTCCGGCCTCGGCGTCCCCTTCTATGAGGTGGTCGAGTCCGGCCCGGACCGTAGCTGTGGGCGTCGAGGACGACCTGGGCCTCGAAGGACTTGGCGTGGTCGGGGCCCGACTCGACGACGTCGTACGCCGGCACCCCGAGACCGCTCAGGGAGGCGATCTCCTGC
>JAOPXW010000292.1 GCA_025964935.1 Friedmanniella sp.
TGATCACCAGCGCGGAGATGATCGGCACCCGCGGGGTGACCCCGGTCCGGGCCCTGGTGGACGAGGCGGCGGCGATGGTGCCGGCCCGGCGGCTGGCGCTGTGCCTGGTGTTGGCCTCGGTCACCGATACCTTGCACGCGGACGCGTTCGGCACCCCCGAGGGCGCGATGGCGGCGTGCGCCGAGGTGTCGGCGGAGACCCACGTGACCTACCGCGCCGCGCCCGTCCGGCGCGTGCTGTCGGTCATGCCCACCAAGTCCGAGGACCTCTGGACCGCCGCCAAGGGCTTCTACAAGCTGGAGCCGATCGTGGCCGACGGGGGTGAGGTGATCATCTACGCGCCGCACATCACCGAGGTCTCGGTGATGCACCCGCAGATCACCGAGATCGGGTACCACAACCGGGACTACTTCCTGGGGCAGTGGGAGCGGTTCCGGGACCAGCCGTGGGGCGACCTGGCCCACTCCACCCACCTCCGGGGGCAGGGCACCTGGACCCCCGAGGACGGGGAGCGCAACCGGGTCACCGTGACCCTGGCCACCGGCATCCCCGAGGAGGTGGTGCGCTCGGTCAACCTGAGCTATCTCGACCCGGCGACTGTCGACGTGGCCGCGTACGAGGCCGACCCCGACACCTTCGTCGAGCCGCACGCCGGCGAGGTGCTCTACCGGCTGCGGCCGGCCGCCGGGGACGCCCCGAGCCCCACCGCCGGTGAGCCCGACGGCCGGTCGGCCCCGGACGGCGGGCTGGACGGGTGAGCGGCGCCGTCAGGACCACGCCACCCCGACCGAGGTCACTGACCGCGCGCTGGACGCCCTCGGTCTCCTCGCCTGCCGGTAGGTGGGTGCGTCGGTGCGACGATGCGTCGGGCCCGGAAGGGCTCGACCCCGGCCCTGGCCGTTGACAACAAACGGCAAGCGATGGTGGGGGTCGGCGCTGGTTGGACAGGATGGATCCGTGCCCACCACTGTCCCGCTCGACCTGCACCCCGACCGCCTGCTCCCCGCCGACCCGGGGCTGCGTGAGGTCGCCCGCCGCCTGTACGGCGCCGCCCAGGACCTGCCCATCACCTCCCCCCACGGGCATGTCCCGGCGGAGTGGCTGGCCCACGACCTCCCCTTCACCGACCCGACCTCCCTGCTGATCACCCCCGACCACTACGTGAACCGCCTGCTGCACGCCCACGGGGTGCCGCTGTCGGCGCTGGGGGTCGGGCAGGGCGAGCTCAGCGAGGCGGAGGCGCGGGCCGCGTTCCGGGTGCTCTGCTCGCACTGGTCGGCCTACCGGGGGACCCCGGTCCGGGTCTGGCTGGAGTCCCAGCTGGTCGAGATCTTCGGGGTCTCGGTGCGGCCCAGCGCCGAGACCGCCGACGCGATCTACGACCAGGTCGCGGCGTGCCTGGCCACCCCGGCGTTCCGGCCGCGGGCCCTGTACGAGCGGTTCCGGATCGACGTCATCGCCACCACCGACGACCCGTGCGACGACCTGGCCGCCCACCGGCTGCTGCGGGCGGACCCGACCTGGACCGGGCGGGTGCTCCCCACCTTCCGGCCGGACCGCTACCTGGAGCCCGGGCGGGCCGAGTGGGTCGCCGACGTCGACCGGCTGGGGGAGGTGGCCGGGATCGACACCGGCAGCTACCCGGGCTTCCTCGCCGCGCTGGAGGACCGGCGGCGTTACTTCGCCGACCACGGCGCGGTCTCCTCCGACCACAGCCACGCCGACGCCCGCACCGACACCCTGTCCGAGGTCGAGGCCGGCCGGATCTTCGCCGCGGCCCGCCGCGGGGAGGCCACACCGGGGGAGGCGACGGCGCTGCGCCGCCACCTCGTCTCGGAGATGGCGCGGATGGCGTGCGACGACGGCCTCGTGATGACCCTGCACCCGGGGGTCCGCCGCAACCACCACGGGCCGACGCACGCGGCGTACGGCTCCGACGTCGGCACCGACATCCCCGTCGCGGTGGAGTTCACCGAGGCGCTCGCGCCGCTGCTGAACCGCTACGGCACCCACCCCAACTTCCGGCTGGTCCTGTTCACCATCGACGAGGACGTCTTCTCCCGCGAGATCGGACCCCTGGCCGGGTTCTACCCCTCCGTGTACGCCGGCGCGCCCTGGTGGTTCCTCGACGCCCCCGAGGCCATGCGCCGCTTCCGGGGGGCCATCACCGAGTCGGCCGGCTTCGACAAGACGTCGGGCTTCATCGACGACACCCGCGCCTTCTGCTCCATCCCGGCCCGGCACGACCTGTCCCGCCGGATCGACGCCGGCTTCCTCGCCCAGCTGGTCGGGGAGCACCGGCTGAGCGAGGAGGAGGCGCACGACACCCTCTACGACCTCGTCGTCACCAACCCCAGAAGGGCCTTCAAGCTATGAGTGAGCACACCCCGCGGCTGTCCCGCGCCCTGCCCGACACCCCGCCGGCCGCCCCCGTGCGGATGGTCCACCTCGGTCTCGGCAACTTCCACCGGGCCCACCAGGCCTGGTACACCGGTCACGCACCGGACGCCGCCCAATGGGGGATCGCGGCCTTCACCGGCCGCTCCCCGGCCGCCGCGGAGGCCCTGGCCCCGCAGGACGGCCTCTACACCCTGATCGTGCGGGGACCGGCCGAGGACACGTTCGAGCTGGTCGGGGCGCTCTCGGCGGTGCACGCCGCCGACGACCACGATGCGCTGCTGGGCTACCTCGCCCGGCCGGAGGTGGCCGTGGTGACCATCACCGTCACCGAGAC
>JAOPXW010000303.1 GCA_025964935.1 Friedmanniella sp.
CTCCCCGACGTCCTGTCCGGGGCCATCAACCCCGGCACGGTGTTCGACCTGACCCTGCCGCTGACCGAGGTGGCCGACGGCTACACCGCCATGGACGAGCGCCGGGCCATCAAGGTGCTGCTCAAGCCCTGACCCGTCCGCCGCCCGGCCCCACCGGGCGGCGCCCCCGGCCACGAGCGCTTCAACCGGCCCCCCCGGCTCGACGAGCCGGAGCAGGGTCACAGGTGGGTCCGACAGTTATGCTCCCGGTTATCCGACCCGCCCGGGCCCCGGGCCGCGGCCCGGCATCACCGACACAGGAGCCCCATGAGCGACTTCAACGGCCGTACGATCCTGGTCACCGGCGCGACGGGCGGGATCGGCGGGGCGACCGTCCGCCAGCTGGTCGCCGAGGGGGCCGACGTGATCGCGAGCGGCCGGTCGGTGTCGGGGCTGGAGGCGCTGGCGGCCGAGACCGGGGCCCGGAGCCTCCCGTTCGACCTGACCTCCGAGGACAGCATCCGGGACGCGCTGGAGGGCGTCGACGTGTTCGGGGTGGTGAACTGCGGCGGCAGCGGCGGCACCATCCAGAACCCGATGGAGACCGACATCGCGGTGTTCGACAAGGTGATGAGCATCAACGCCCGCGGCGCGCTGCTGGTGACCAAGTACACCTCGGCCTCGATGGTCCGGCTCGGGGTGGGGGGCTCGATCGTCAACGTCTCCAGCCAGGCGTCCCTGGTCGCGCTCAACGGCCACATGGCGTACGGCTCCTCGAAGGCGGCGCTGGACAACATCACCCGCGTCTCGGCGCTCGAGCTCGGCCCGTACAACATCCGGGTCAACAGCGTGAACCCGACCGTGGTGCTGACCGACATGTCGGAGGGCTACTGGGGCCGGGAGGAGATCGCGGCGCCGTTCAAGAAGGCCATGCCCCTGGGTCGCTGGGCGACGCCGGAGGAGATCGCGGCCCCGATCGTCTTCCTGCTCAGCGACGGCGCGGCCATGATCAGCGGCGTCAGCCTGCCGATCGACGGCGGCTACACCGCCCAGTAGGCCCGCGTCAGACTTGTGGCGAAGATCCTGCGTGGAGTACCGAGCAGGATCTTCTCCACAACTCCGGGGCCGATGGATTGAGGGGTCGGGAGGGGTCGAGAGAGCAGAGGCATTCGCACAACCCAGGAGGCAAATGATGCGCAAGGTGACGGCAGGGCTCTTCCACTCGGTGGACGGCGTGGTGGAGGCGCCCAACCTGTGGCAGTTCGACAGCTTCGACCCCGAGCTGGGTGCCGAGCTGACCCAGATGATCAACCGCACCGACGCCGCCGTGCTGGGCCGGGTGGGCTACGAGCAGTGGTCGGACCACTGGGCCTCGGTGGGGGACGACGGGGGCTTCGGCTCGTTCATCAACCCGGTCCGCAAGTACGTCGCCTCCACCACCTTGACCGGTGACCTGGCCTGGGAGAACGCGACCCTGATCGAGGGTGACCCGGTGGTCTTCGTCGCCGCCCTCAAGCAGACCGAGGGCGGCGAGATCGCCGCGGTCGGGGGCATCGACATCGTCCGCAGCCTGCTCTTCGGCGGGGTGCTCGACAGCCTCACCCTGATCACCCATCCGGTCGTCGCCGCGACCGGCCGGCACCTCTTCGAGCCCGGCGACCCGGTCACCCGGCTCGCCCTGGAGGCCAGCTACACCACCAGCCGGGGCAACGTGGTCTCGACCTACCGGCGGCGTACGGACTGACGGGCGCCCGCCCGGCGCCCGCTGCGCAGGCGCCCCGGCGCCGACCCGTCGCGTCAGTGGCCCTTGTGCCAACGCCGACGCAGGGCGAACGCGGCCGCCTTGGGCTGCCGGTCGCGGGTGAAGACCCCCTTCTTGTTGCCGCCGACCCGCATGATGCCGCTGGTGGTGGTGAAGTCGGCGAAGTTCCAGACCTGCTCCCCGACCACGGCGTCGACGCGGTCGAACACCCGGTGGTTCATGTCCAGGTAGTCCACCTGGTACTCCTCGGTCCACGGGCTGTTGGCCACCAGCGAGTGCAGACCGGGGTAGGTGTCGGCGCCGTACTCGGTGATGATGATGGGCTTGCCCTCACCGGCCCAGGCGTTCAGCTCCTGCTCCCAGGCGACCTCGGCCGCGTCCAGGTCGCCGGTGTTGACGTACCAGCCGTAGTAGCGGTTCAGCATCAAGACGTCGGCGAACTGCGACACCCGGCAGGTGCCGTGCGGGGCGAGCATCACGTTGACGAAGCCCACGGGCCGGGTGGGGTCGGCCTCCCGCGCGACGTCGAAGAGCGGGCGGAAGTAGTCCTGGGACTCCTGGGTCTCGGACTCCGGCTCGTTGGCGATGCTCCACAGCACGACGCTGGGGTGGTTCTTGTCCCGGGCGATGAGCTCGCGGATGGCCTGCGCGTGCACCCGCTGGGTCGCGTCGTTGGCCGTGTCCGGGGAGAAGGTGGTGTAACCCTGGCCGCCGAAGATGCCCCCGCCCAGTCCCATGTTCAGCCCGACCGCGGCGGTCTCGTCGATCAGCACCAGCCCCTGCCGGTCGGCGTAGTCCAAGACGTCCTCGGAGTACGGGTAGTGCGAGGTCCGGAACGAGTTGGCCCCGACCCAGTCGAGCAGCTCGAAGTCGTGCACCAGGAAGGCGTTGTTGTGCCCCTTCCCGATCACCGGGATGTCTTCGTGCTTGCCGAAACCGGTGAAGTAGAAGGGCTCCTCGTTGATCAGGAAGCGGATGCCGTCGACCCGGACCGTACGGATCCCGACGCTCTGGTGGTAGCTGTCGACCACCGCCCCGTCGGCGACCAGCTGCAGCTCAAGGTCGTAGAGGTAGCCGTCGCCCGGCGCCCAGCGGTGCACCGACGGTACGGTCAGGGTCCCCTCGGGGCCCTCGCCCCGGGCGACCTCGGTGCCTTGGGCGTCCCTCAGCACCACGCGCGTCGTGGTGTCGGTGGCGCCCGCGGCGTGGGTGCGGTAGTCGACGGTCCCGTCGGCGCCGTCCAGGCCGGTGACCACGGTGACGTCGGTGAGGTGGGCCGGGCTGGTGGTGTAGAGCCAGACCGAGCGGTGCAGGCCGGCGTAGTTGAAGAAGTCGTGCCAGTAGCGCTGACGCAGACCCTGCGGCGTCTCCTCCACCACCCCCGGCGGGATGGTCTGGAAGGTCAGCCGGTTGTCGACCTCGACGGTGATCCGGGCCCGCTCGCCGGGGGTGACGTGGTCGGTGATGTCGACCTCGAACGGGGTGTAGCCGCCCTCGTGGGAGACGACCTCGGTGGTGCCCACCCATACGGTGGCCCGGTGCGTGGCGGCCTCGAAGTGCAGCACCGTACGCCGGTCGTCCCAGTCCCGGGGGATCCAGACGTCGCGCTGGTACCAGACCGGCCCGACGTGGTCGCGGACCGCGGCGTCGGCGGCGATGTCGTTGTAGCTGGCGGGAACGGCCATCTCGCGGGCGTCCGCCAGCGGGCCAGAGAACCAGACGCCGGAACGTCCCGCCCCCTCGCCGTCGAGCGCGAACGACCACAGGCCGTCGAGGTTCTTCCGTTCGCGGGTTCGGGTGTCCTGGGGACGCAGCATCACAAGCTCCTTGTCGTGGAAAGGCCCAGCTCCTGGGCTCTCTCCATTAACGGCGTCGCTTTCCTGTCCTGACGAGCGGTTGCCGTTTGTTGCTAGCGTGCACGCGGGAGTTCACCATGGGCACAGGGTCGACGGGCGAGGACGCCGGGCGGGACCTGGGCAGCCCGACCGCCGACCGTGGCGGCGCCACGCTGCCCGAGGACCTGCTCCCCGTCGTCGCGCCCCGACCGATCGCCGACGTCGAGCCCACGATCTACGACGTCGCCCGGGTCGCCGGCGTGGCCGCCTCGACGGTCTCCCGGGCCCTGTCCAAGCCGGGTCGGGTCAGTTTCAAGACCGCCGAGCGGGTCCGCCAGGTCGCCGAGGACCTGGGCTACCGCTCCGGGCGGCTGGAGCGGGTCGTCAGCACCCGCGGGTCCGGGATGCTGGCCATGATCGTGGCCGACATCGCCAACCCGGTCTTCTTCGGCATGATCCGCGGGGCGGAGCGGACCGCGACGGAGAACGGCTTCACCCTGCTCGTGGTCGAGACCCAGGAGTCCGAGCAGACCGAGCAGGACGCCGCCACCCGGCTGGCCACCGTGGCCGACGGCACCATCCTGGGCTCCTCGCGCCTCTCGGATGCCGCGATCCGCGCGCTGGCCAAGGACAAGCCTCTGGTGCTGCTGAACCGGACGGTCGGCGAGGTCGCCTCGGTGATGAGCGACAACGTGCAGGCGATCAAGAAGGCGACCGAGTACCTGATCGGGCTCGGCCACACCTCGATCTGCTACCTGGCCGGGCCGGTGGCGTCCTGGGCGGACGGGATGCGCTGGCGCGGGCTCCGGGAGGCGGGGCTCGAGCTGGACCTGCACGTGCGCCGGCTCGGCCCGTTCCTGCCCACGATCCGCGGCGGAGCGGCGGCCGCCGAGGCCTGGCTGCCCCGCCCCAGCACGGCGGTGATCGCGTACAACGACCTGATGGCGATCGGGTTCATGCAGGCGGTGACCGCGGCGGGCCGCCGGGTGCCGGCCGACGTGAGTGTGGTCGGGTTCGACAACATCGTCGACGCGGTCCTGGTGGAGCCGCACCTGAGCACCATCGCGGCCCCGCTGGTCAGCATCGGGAGCACCGCCGTGGCCCACCTGCTGCGCAGCCACTCCGCGCTCCCGGCGGCCTACCGCCAGCCGGTGATGCTGCCGGCCAAGCTGATCGTGCGGGACTCCACCGGCCCCCGGCGGCCCTGACGACAACTCGTGGCAACCGGTAGGCCGGTACGCGCTCCCCGGCTTTGACTGAGGACATCCACCACGGCCCTCGGGCCCCACACAAGGAGCCTGTTCAATGTCGAAGCTCACCACCTCCCAGCAGACCGAGAAGCTCGAGGAGCATCTCAGCTCGCTGGACAAGCTGCCGCGCCGCACCGTGCTCGGGTACGGGGCCGGCGATTTCGGCTTCAACCTGGCCTTCAGCCTCAGCACCTCGTTCCTGCTCTACTACTACACCGACGTGGCCGGCATCTCCGCCGCCGCCGTCGGCACGATGTTCCTCGTCGTCCGGCTCTGGGACGCGGTCGCCGACCTGATCGCCGGTCGGGCCGTGGACAAGACGATGACCCGCTGGGGCAAGTTCCGGCCGTTCCTGATGTTCGGCGCGGTGCCGCTGCTCTTCATGAGCTTCCTGGTCTTCCACGTGCCGTCCAGCTTCAGCGCCGGCAACAAGCTGATCTACGCGTACGCCACCTACGCCGTCCTCGGTCTGGTCTACTCCCTGGTCAACATCCCGTACGGCTCGCTCGCCTCCGCCGTCACCCAGTCCGTGCACGAGCGGGCCAAGCTGGTCGCGGCCCGGGCCTTCGGCGCGGCCATCGGCGGCGTCGTCCTGACCTTCGTCATCGGTAACATGATCAACGACCTGAAGGGCGAGAAGAAGAGCATCGCCAGCCCCGAGGACCTGCTGGCCTACCAGGCGCAGGTGCAGGGCGCGTTCACCAAGATCACCCTCGCCTTCATCGTCGTCGGCACCCTCGCGTTCCTGTTCACCGCGTACACCTGCCGGGAGAAGGTCATCCGCACCCAGCCCCGGGTCAGCGTCCGCGAGACCGTCGA
>JAOPXW010000316.1 GCA_025964935.1 Friedmanniella sp.
TGACGCCGGCGCTGCGGTGCGCCGGTCCGACCTACTGGTCGCGCCAGCTGTAGGTCGGCGTCCAGCCGAAGAGCGTCTGCATCCGGCTGCAGTCGAAGGCCGACCGCGGGTCCTCGTAGTCGTAGGCGAAGTGGTCGTAGCCGTCGTAGTACTCCGCCATCAGCTCACGCAGGCCCCGCTTCGCCCGGGTGTCGGCGGCGGCGATCAGGCAGACCTCGTGGCCCCGGCTCGTCCCCTCCAGGGCGGCACGGTAGGCGGTGCCGACGTCGCGGGCGTCGATGTAGCTCCAGAAGTTCGTCTTGCTCAGCCCGGGGTTCTCCCACTCGTCGGCGAACCGGCCGAACTCGTCCGGGGGGATGACGTTGTTGATCCGGAGACCCACCCAGGCCGTCTGCGGGTAGCGGACCGCCAGCGAGTCCGCGATCACCTCGCTGAGGTACTTGCTCAGGGCGTACGCGTTCGGCGACGGGTAGCGCTCCGACTCGTCGAACGGGACCCGGCTCGGCACCGTGCCCTCGGTCAGCAGACCGGTCGCCATCTCACTCGAGGCGTACACGAAGCGAGCGACCCCGAGGTCGCCGCCGGCCTGCATGAGGTTGTGGGCGCTCAGCACGTTGTTGTCGAACACATCGATCTGGGCCTGACCGCTGGGGGCGGGGTTCGCGGCGAGGTGGCAGATGCCGTCGGGACGGAACTGGAACAGCGCGTCGTAGACCTTCCCGGCGTCGGTCAGGTCGACGCGGCAGAACTCCCCCGGCAGGTCGAGGTCGGCTCGATCGGCCACGTCGAAGTTGACGACCTCGTGGCCGGCTCCGGCCAGCTCACGGACGACCCACTGACCGGCCCGCCCGGTCCCTCCTGTCACGACAACCCGCATCTCGATCGCTCCCGTCTTCTGCTCGAGCACAGTGACGTCGTGGTGCTCAACGGCAGGTGGTTCCCGAGGGTGTTCCTCGGACCAAACGAGGCTGCCGTGAGGCTACACCGCATGACGCGGCTCTACGCTGCGTCTAGCGGGAGGCCAGGGCTGCGTCGGCGGCTCTCTCGGTCTCCCCGGCCACCTTGCTGGCGGCCACTGCCGCCAGCGTCTCGGCTTCAGCAGCCGTACGGCGCACCAGCAGCTCCAACGCCAACGTCGCCTCGGCCGATGTGGCAGCGGCCTCACTGGCCGCCGCCGCGGCCGCCCGGGACACCACGGTGGCCTGCACCGCGACTTCCTGGGCGAGGGCGACTGCCGACGCCGCCACCTCCGCGGCGATCAGGGTGGTGCGGAGGGCAGCATCCACGTCGGGGGCGGAGGGCCACAGGGCGATCAGGGTGGCCATGTCCGACGCCGCCGCCGCCACCTTGTCGGCTTCGTGGCTCGTGTGAAGACGCACTGCTATGGCCGCCTGCAGGACCGTCTCGGCTATCCGGGCCGCCGAACGGGCCGTAGCGGCTGCCCGGACATCGCTCGCGACCTGGGCGGCACGTGCCGCCCGGTCCGCCGCATCCGCGACGGCCCGGAAGACCAACAGTGCTGCCTGGGTTGCGGCCGCTTCCACGGACCGCGCCGCCCGATCCTCAGCGGCAGCCCCGCGGGCGAAGGCGGTCGCCAACGCCCCCTCCATGGTGACGGCAACCCCGCTGTCCGGGGCCGTGGGGACCCCCACGTGATCGGCGAAGGCCGCCTCCGGTCGCGCGACGCCCGGCGTCCGCTCGGGCTCCCGCCTCCAGACGTCCTCTGGACGAGCAACCGCTGGTTCGTCAGCGGCAGCGAACAACTCGCCGGCCAGGAGATCGAGCCACTGGGTGTGGTCGGCGAGTCGGATCGAGGTGGCCAGCACCTGGGCCCGATACGGAGTCATCGTCAGCACCACCTGCCCGGCCTCACGACCCACCGATGTCTCGTCCATCTGCGATGTCTCGTCCATCTGCGAGGCGAACTCAGTCATCGTGACCTCCGTGGCACCCACCTCGGGGGACGGTGCCGTAGCGGTGGTGGCACCCAAGTTCCCCCGATGAAGCGAACCCCGAGCACGCGGCGAGAAAGCCGATACTGTGAAGGTACGCCCCGTCGCCCCCTGGCTCCAGGCCGCCCGGGGCGGGGGGCCATCACCTCACGCACGCCGCACGCCGCCTACCATGGAGTTCAACCAGTCACCGAGGACGGCCCACCGGCCGCGATCGGCTGCGCGTCCTTGACGTCGGCGCAAACCCAGAGAGGCGGGGCGTCTCCCCGCGGCTGCGAACAGGCGTCGACCAGGCAGTGTCGAGAGGATCTCGTCCAGTGGCCAGCATCTGGCGCTGCCCGTCGGCCCCCTCAACGGAAGGACAGAAGTGACTCTCCACCAGGTCCAGAATGTCCCTCAGACTGACGCTCAGGCCGAGATCAGCTTCCAGGTGTCCCGGCTGACCGCCAGCCTCGTTCATCTCGAGGCCGAAGCACGCGCCGCCCGAACTGAGCGTCTCCCTGCCGCCGGCTGGGCCCCGCTCGCGTTGGAATCCGGACTCAGCGCGGCGCAGGAGGGCTTCATCGGTGGTTGGTCGCCCGATGACGTCCTGCACCAGTGCCGCGCGCAGCGGCAGATGATTGGCATGCTGCAAACCTGGTTGCGCAGCTACGACGACGAGCCTCATCTCGCCCTCGCCCTGGCCCTGCTCTCCGCCTTCGGCGATGCCTCACCCGCTCGTCTGGCCCTCCCCTGACCACCCTGGCCCGGGGCCGGCGATGACGATCAGGACACCAGCCCGGCCGGTAGCGTGTTTCCTGGTGGGGGCGTACGCGATCTCCTGGGGATGGACACTGCCGTTGATGGCCACCGGTGAGGTGGTGAAGGCGGGGGTCGGCTGGCCCACCATCATGCCTGCGCTCGCCGGGCCGCTCCTCGCCGCCGCCGCCGTGACCGCCCTCGCGGGAGGCCGCGTAGGTCTCCGCGACCTCCTGGCCGGAGTGACCCGCTGGCGCATGACCCTGGGGTGGTGGGTGGCGGCTCTCAGCCCGCTGGCGTTCCTGGGGGCCGCCCTCCTGGTCGCCTCGTTCACCCACCAGCTGCCTCGCTGGAGCGATTTCGGGCGCTACAGCGGAGTCCCCACGATGGGTGTTGCTGCGGTCCTGGTCGTCGCGGTCCTGAGCACGTTCGGCGAGGAGGTCGGCTGGCGAGGCTTCGCCCTGCCGCGGTTGCAGGACCGCTTCGGCGCCCTGATCGCCTCTCTCCTCGTGACTGCCATGTGGGCACTCTGGCATCTGCCGTTCTTCTTCACCGTCGCCACGTACCGCGGCCTCCCGGCGGCCGGCTACGCGGGTTTCGTCTTCGGCCTCGCCTGCGGCTCCGTCGTGCTCACGTGGCTCTACAACGGCACGGGAGGCAGTGTCATTGCCTGCGCACTCTGGCACGGGCTCTACAACGTGGCCACCGGGACCGCCGCCGCCAACGCGACCATTCAGGCCGCCACCAGCGGCTTCGTCTATGCCCTGGCGATCCTACTCGTCGTGCTGGAGGTGAGGGCCCGCAGACGGGGGGCCCCATCCGTCCTCGGCCCCCCGCCCACCGGTCGATCCACCCCCTGAGGGTTGCGGAGCGGCGTGCCCTCGCCTTGGGGCGCCTAGGTCCCCTCGCCCCGGCCGCGGTCTCCCCGGCTGGCCGCGCGCCGACGGACGGTGGAGCCGAAAACAGCGGCCTGGGTCCGGCGTTCCATGCCCAGCTTCGTCAGCACCGACGTGACGTAGTTCTTGACGGTCTTCTCGGCCAGGAACATCCGCTCGCCGATCTGGCGGTTGGTGCAGCCGTCCGCGATCAGGTCGACCACCTGCAGCTCACGCGGGGTCAGCCCTTGCACCATGGGGTCGGGCGGAGCCGGGGCGAGCAGCCGTTCCAGCAGCTTCTGGGTGACCGCAGGATCCAGCAGGGACCGGCCGCGGGCCACCTGCCGGATGTCATCGACGAGCGTCGACCCCGCCACCTCTTTCAGCAGGTAGCCGGACGCGCCGGCCATCACCGCCGCATACAGCGCCTCGTCGTCGTCGAAGGAGGTCAAAATGAGGCAGCGAACCTCCGGCAGGCTGGATCGGATGTCCCGGCAGACGCTGATGCCGCTCCCGTCGGGCAGCCGCTCGTCCAGCAGCGCGATGTCGGGTCGGACCGCTGGGATTCGACGCAGCGCAGCCTCGGCGGTGGC
>JAOPXW010000319.1 GCA_025964935.1 Friedmanniella sp.
CCGCCCCACGAACCTGATCACCACGAAGGCCGACGCCCAGGCCAGCACGGTCACCACGACCGCCACCACCACCCGCCAGTCCAGGCCCTCGGCCGGGGCGGGGGCCTGCGTACGGGGTCGGGCTGCGGCGGTCACGGCACCACTATGCGGGTGAGGTGAGTGTGGTCGGCGGAATAGTCACGGGTTGGCCGGCCTCGCGGTCGGCGGCAGGCCGCGTCTCAGCCCGCGTCGGGGCCCCGGCGGCTTGTCTAGGCTGACGCCATGCCCAGCTGGTTCCCGCACAACCTGGCCGAGACGGTGGTCTTCGTCCCCCTCCGGATCGCGTTCCTGATCCTGGTCGCCGTCCTCGTCCGGGGTCTGCTCCACCGGTTCCTCAACCGGACGATCGCCCGGGCCGCCCACACCCCGCCCCCGCCGCGGTTCCGGGCCGCCCAGGCGTTCATGGACGCGACCACCCTGCCGGCGGCCCGGCGGGCGCAGCGCGTGGCGGCCCTGGGCTCCCTGGGCAAGAGCGCCGTCACCTTCCTGGTGGCGGTGGTGACCGGGCTGACCGTGCTGTCCGAGCTCGGCTTCGACATCACCACCATCGTGGCCGGGACCTCGGTCATCGCCGTGACCATCGCCTTCGGGGTCCAGAGCATCGTCAAGGACCTGATCTCGGGGGTCTTCATGCTGGTGGAGGACCAGCTGGGAGTCGGGGACTTCGTCGACATGGACAAGGCCTCCGGGGTGGTGGAGAGCATCGGGCTGCGGGTCACCCAGCTGCGCGACGACGACGGCACCCAGTGGTACGTCCGCAACGGTGAGGTGCTGCGGGTGGGCAACTACTCCCAGGGCGGGCTCGGCCGTCCACCGGTCGTCGAGACCCCAGCCCCGACCCCCGCCGACTGAGGCGAGACGGACCCGCAGACGCCGACGGCGGGTCGCCCGGCGCCCGGGTCACTCGCTGAGGGTCGCCTCGAGGGTGATCGTGGTGCCGGTCAGAGCCTGCGAGACCGGGCAGTTGACCTTGGCGTCCTGCGCCGCGGTCTGGAACTGCTCGGCCGTCAGGCCGGGAACGACCGCCGTAACGGTCAGCTTGATGCCGGTGATGCCGGTGCCCGCCACGAAGGTGACGTCGGCCTTGGTGTCGACCGAGGTCGGCGGGGTGCCGGCGCCGGCGAGGCCGTGCGACAGGGCCATCGAGTAACAGGTCGAATGGGCCGCCGCAATCAGCTCTTCGGGGCTGGTCTTGCCGTTGGCCGCCTCGGCGCGCGAGGGCCAGCTGACCTCGAAGCTGCCCACGCCGGAGGAGACGAGCTCCACCTCGCCCTGGCCCTCCATCAACGAGCCCTCCCAGTGGGCCTCTGCGGTACGAACGGTCGCCATGGTGATCTCCTTGGTTGTGGTGGGCCGGGCACCTGCCCGGGCCACGCCGTCATCGGTCGCACGAGGGGTCGGCGAGCCGGACACCCATCCTGCCACGCGTCGCCCGCGACTCCATCGCGCGCGATCTATTCGGACCGATGCCACCACGACCGTCAGCCTCCGGTGCGGGTGGGACAATGGGCGGGATGACTACTGCACCTGGCCTGACGACGTTCTACGACGCGGTCGGAGGCCACCCGACCTTCGTCGCCCTGGTCCGCCGCTTCTACGAGGGCGTGGCCGACGACCCGCCACTGCGGGCCCTCTACCCAGAGGAGGACCTCGGACCGGCGGAGGAGCGGTTCCGGATGTTCCTGGAGCAGTACTGGGGTGGCCCGACCACCTACAGCGACGGCCGGGGGCACCCGCGGCTGCGGATGCGGCACGCACCGTTCGCCGTCACGCCCGACATGCGTGACCGGTGGTTGACCCACATGGGCGACGCCATCGACTCCATCGAGCTGACCCCGGCCCAACGCCACGAGCTGTGGACCTACATGGAGCGCGCCGCGCACTCCATGGTCAACACCTTCGACGAGCCCCCTGGGCCCGTCCGCGGCTTCCAGCTCTGAGGGCCGCCCGCCGCACCGACCCCGGCGGGCCCGCGCCCCTCAGCAGGCCCGGTACCGCTCGAGCCCGGCCCGCTGGCCCTCGGTGAACGGCTGCGGCACCACGACCACCGTCCGGGCGCCGGCGTACACCGCGGAGCCGTCCCGCACCTCGCTGACCAGCGTCGCCGACCGGTTGCCGACGGAGGCGACGGAGGTGACCACCTCGTACGGGGTCCGGGCGAAGTCCATCGGGCGCCGGTAGTCGACGTCCTGCCGGACGACCAGGAAGAGCGCGTCGTCGCTGGTCCAGCCGCCGCCGCTCCGCATCATGGCGATCCGGCCCTCCTGCACGTAGTCGTACAGCTTCACGTTGTTGACGTGCCCGTAGGAGTCGAGGTCGGACCAGCGGACCGACAGCGGGTGGACGTGGCCCGCGGCGGGGTCGGTGGGCACCGGCGGCAGGCTGCGGAGGGGCTCGGCCGGCTCCAGCGCGGCCCGCAGCAGGGTCCGCTCCTCCTCGGTCAGCCGGCGCAGCCCCCCACCGGCGAGGTCGTACGGCGCGGCCGCGGTCCGCGCCCGGGCCACCAGCGCCGCCCCGTCGAAGAGGTTGTAGCCGACCACGAACCGGCTGCCGCCGACCGCGTCGACCCAGAGCTCGACCCGCAGCGGCTCCTCCCCCACCACCACCGGCTGCAGGTATTCCACCTGGTGGCTGACCACGAGCACCCCGGTGCTGAGCAGCCGCTGCAGCGGCTCCGGGCCACTCAGCAGGAAGTCGACCCGGGCCTCCTGCAGGTAGTCGAGGTAGGCCGCGTTGTTGACGTGACCCTGGGCGTCCATGTCCCCCCAGCGGAGCGGGCAGGCGAAGCGGTGGCGGGTCACGGCGGCATCCTGCCATCACCTACAGTCGGGCCATGAGCCCAGACCGCATCCCGGGCCGCGACGGCGCCGCCCGGGTCGCCCTCGTGACCGGAGCCGCCCGCGGGATCGGGGCCGCCATCGCGCACCGGCTGGCCGAGGACGGGATGGCCGTCGCGGTCGTCGACCTCGACGAGCAGGCCAGCGCCCGGACCGCGAACGCCATCCTCGAAGCCGGCGGCCGGGCGATCGCCGTGGGCGCCGACGTCACCGACGAGTCCGCGGCCAGCCAGGCCGTCGAGCGGGCGGCGGCCGAGCTGGGCCCGGTCGGCGTGCTGGTCAACAACGCCGGCATCCTGCGCGACAACCTGCTGTTCAAGATGACCGTGGACGACTGGGACTCGGTGATGGGGGTGCACCTGCGGGGGGCCTTCCTGATGACCCGGGCCGCCCAGGCGCACATGGTCGGGCTCAAGTGGGGACGCATCGTCAACCTGTCCTCGACCTCGGCGCTGGGCAACCGGGGGCAGGTCAACTACGCCGCCGCGAAGGCGGGGCTGCAGGGCTTCACCAAGACCCTCGCCCTCGAGCTGGGCAAGTTCGGGATCACCGCCAACGCCATCGCCCCCGGCTTCATCGAGACCGAGATGACCCAGGCCACCGCGGCCCGCCTCGGGGTGGGCTTCGAGGACTGGAAGGCGGCCATGGCCCGGGACATCCCGGTGGGCCGGGTCGGGTCGCCGGCCGACATCGCCGCCGCCGCCAGCTTCTTCTGCCGCGAGGAGGCGGGCTACGTCTCCGGCCAGGTGCTCTACGTCGCGGGTGGGCCGAAGGCCTGAGCCTTCGACCGCCGACCACGCCGCCTCTGACCGCCGGGAGGGGCGGCCGCGGCCTCAGTCCCTGTTGTACATCCCGTCCAGCAGGTCCGCGTAGCGCTGCTCGACGGCCTTGCGGCGGATCTTCTGGCTGGGGGTGACCTCCCCCTCCTCCACGCTGAGCTCGGCGGGGAGGATCTCGAACTTCTTCACCGTCTCCCACCGCTCCAGCTGCTTGTTGGCCTGGGCGACGTAGCCGTCGATCAGGTCGCGTACGGGCTTGGAGTGGGTCAGGTCGCGACCCGCGCCCAGGTCGACGCCCTGCTCGGCGGCCCAGCCGTCCAGCGCCTCGGTGTCGAGGGTGAGCAGCGCGGTGACGTACTTGCGCCCCTCGCCGTGCACCAGCACCTGGCTGAGGTACGGGCAGACGGCCTTGAGCACGCCCTCCACCTTCTGCGGGGCGACGTACTTGCCCCCCGAGGTCTTGATCAGGTCCTTCTTGCGGTCGGTGATCCGCAGGTAGCCCTGCTCGTCCAGCTCCCCCATGTCGCCGGTGGCGAACCAGCCGTCCACCAACGCCTCGGCCGAGGCCTCGGGCAGGTTGTGGTAGCCGCGCATCACCGCCGGACCCTTGATCAGGACCTCCCCGTCCTCGGCGATCCGGACCTGCGAGCCGGGGACCGGCGGGCCGACCGTGCCGAACCGGGCGGCCCGCGGGTTGTTGACGCAGGTGGCCGCACTGGTCTCGGTCAGGCCGTAACCCTCGAGCACGAGCAGGTCCGCGGCGTAGAACCACTCCTGGACCTCACGGTTCAGGGCGGCCGAGCCGGAGACGAAGAACCGGATCCGCCCGCCCATCCGGGCCTTGATCTTGCTGAAGACCAGGCGGTCGGCCAGAGCGAACTGGACGGCCTGCAGGCCCGACAGCTTGCGCCCGGCCAGCCGGGCGGGGGTGGTCTGGCGTCCGATGTCGAAGGCCCAGTCGAAGATCTTGGCCCGGACCCCGCTCTTGGCCGTGGTCATCACCCGCGCGCGCACCTTCTCGAAGATCCGCGGCGCCCCGGCCATGAAGGTGGGGTGCACCTGGCTCAGGTTCTCCACGATCTTGTCGGTGTCGCCGTCGACCGCGGTGGAGAAGCCGATCCGCACCTGGACCGCCAGCAGGGCCTTGCCGAAGACGTGACTCAGGGGCAGCCACAGGTACTGCAGGTCGTCGGGGTAGATGATGTCGTATTCCTCGATGGCCGCCCCGAGGTAGGTCCAGCTGTCCTGGACCAGGCGTACGCCCTTGGGCCGGCCCGTGGTCCCCGAGGTGTAGATCAGCGTCGCCAGGTGGTCGGGCCCGATCGCGGCGATCGCGTCCTCGACCGCCGTGGGGTGGGCGGCC
Organism: Friedmanniella sp.; assembly: GCA_025964935.1. Classification (GTDB taxonomy): domain Bacteria; phylum Actinomycetota; class Actinomycetes; order Propionibacteriales; family Propionibacteriaceae; genus Microlunatus. Next base: position 5,019 of record JAOPXW010000319.1, read on the forward strand.
AGGTGCGCGCGACCGAGCTCCTCCAGGTCCGACCAGCCGATCACCCGCTCGTGGTCGACCTTGCCGCTGATCTGGACGATCGTGACCAGGTCGGGGAGGTCGGCCAGGTGGTCGAGGATCTTGGCCACCTGCACCTGGTCCTCGGCGAAGACGACCTTGGACTGCGAGTCGCGGAGGATGAAGGCGACGTCGTCGTGCTGGGTGGTCGGGTAGACGGTGGTGGTCGCCCCGCCCGCGCACATCACCGCCAGGTCGGCGAGGATCCAGCGGACGCTGGTGCCGGAGGCGATGGCCACCCGGTCCTCGAGCGTGACCCCCAACGACAGCAGACCGGCCGCCAGCCGCGCGGTGCTCTCACGGGTCTGGGTCCAGGTCAGTGACACCCACCGGCCGCCCTCGAGGTAGCGGAATGCCTCCTTGGGCCCCGACGCCTCGACCTGGGCGAGCAGCATCGCCGCCACCGAGGCCGGACGGTCCGCCAGCCGGGCCTCGACGCCGGCCGCGGTCTCGCTGGCGGCGCTCATGCGCGGGCTCGAAGGGGCTGGGTCTGACTCATGCGGGTTCACCTCGGGATGTCCAGGACGGCAGATCCCCCGGGACGCGGCGAGGCCGAGCGTGAGCCGGCCACGTCGAGGGCTACCCCCGAGCCTAACCAACGATGCGCCGCCCCGGAGCGGGCGTGCCGTACCCGGGGGCGCTCCGCCCGCCCGCGAGCCGGCCGCTGCCTCCGGGCCTGCGGTCAGCTGAGCCGCTCCAGCACGATCGCCATGCCCTGACCACCGCCGACGCACATGGTCTCCAGCCCGAACTGGGCGTCGCGGACCCGCATCGCGTGCAGCAGGGTGGTCATGATCCGGGCGCCGGTGGCCCCGAACGGGTGCCCCAGCGCGATGGCGCCCCCATGCACGTTCAGCCGCTCGGGGTCGACCCCGAGCTCGCGGGCGGAGGCGATGACCTGGACCGCGAACGCCTCGTTGATCTCGACCAGGTCCAGGTCGCCGACGCTCATCCGGGCCCGGGCCAGGGCCCGGCGGCTGGCCTCGACCGGTCCCAGGCCCATGATCTCGGGGCTCAGCCCGCTCACCCCGGTGGCCACGATGCGGGCCAGCGGGGTCAGGCCGAGCTCGGCGGCTCGGGTGTCGGACATGATGACCACCGCCGCGGCTCCGTCGTTCAGCGGGCAGCAGTTGCCGGCGGTCACGGTACCGTCCGGGCGGAAGACCGGCCGGAGACCGGAGACCCCCTCCAGGGTGGTACCCGCCCGGGGACCGTCGTCGGTGCTCACCACCCGACCGTCGGCCAGCGTCACCGGGGCGATCTCGTCGTCGTAGAGCCCCAGGGCCAGGGCCCTCTCGGCGAGGTTCTGGGACCGGACGCCGAACTCGTCGGCCTCGCGCCGGGAGATGCCGGTCAGGGTGGCCACGTTCTCCGCAGTCTGGCCCATCGCGATGTAGACGTCCGGCAGCTCGCCGTCGCGGCGGGGGTCGTGCCACCGCTGGTTGCTCAGGGCCTGCTCCTGGGTCCGGGCGGCGGCTGCCGCGAACGCCGGGTGGTGACGGCCGGGGGCGTCCACGCCGGCCGACCCGAAGTCGACGTAGCGCGAGACACACTCCACCCCAGCCGACACGAAGGCGTCGCCCTCCCCCGCCCGGATCGCGTGGAAGGCCATCCGGGCGGTCTGGACGCTGGAGGCGCAGAAGCGGTTGACCGTCGCCGCCGGCACCCCGTCCAGGCCCAGCAGCACCGCGACCCGACGGGCCAGGTTGCCGCCGTGCTCGTCCCGGGGCTCCGCGCAGCCCAGATAGAGGTCGTCGAGCTCGGCCGGGTCCAGCCCGGGCACCTGGGCCAGGGCCGCCCGGATCACACCGGCGGCCAGGTCGTCGGGCCGGACGGAGGCGAGCGAGCCCTTGACGGCGCGCCCGATCGGGGTTCGCGCCGCGGCGACGACCACGGCCTCAGGCACCGGGCGCCGCCGGGGTCGGGCGGGCCCGCAGGCCCGGGACCGGATGACTCACAGGCCGAGGTCCCGGCCGATGAGCTCCTTCATGATCTCGTTCGATCCGGCCCAGATGGTCGAGACACGGGCGTCGGCCCAGGCCCGGGCCACGCGGTACTCGCCCATGTAGCCGTACCCGCCCCATAGCTGCACACAGGCGTCCAGCACGTCGTTCTGGACCTGGGCGGCCCACCATTTCGCCTTCGCCGCGTCCACCGGGGTCAGGGTGTGCTCCACCTGGGCCATCACGCACGCGTCCACGTACGCCTGGGTCACCTCGCACCGGGTGACCAGCTCGGCGAGGGTGAACTTGTTGGCCTGGAACGACCCGATGGGCTGGCCGAAGGCGGTCCGCTCCCGGACGTAGACCAGGGTCTCGTCGAGGATCTGGCGCGCGTGCGACAGGTTGTTGACCG
>JAOPXW010000334.1 GCA_025964935.1 Friedmanniella sp.
CCCGATCCGCCCGAGGGTCGCGAAGCCCTGGGCCACGCCGATCCCGAGGGCCAGGTCGTACCCGCGCCGGCGCCAGCCCTCGGCAAGGTCCCGGACGCTCTCGCGCATGGCGACCGCCATCCGGAGCGCCCGCTCGGGGGCGTCCTCGATCGGCAGGGGATCGTTGAAGAACACCATCAGCCCGTCCCCGGTGAACCGCTCCAGGGTTCCCTCGTACGCGAAGATCAGCTTCCCCAGCGTCTCGTGGTAGTCCTGCAGGACCCCCATGACCTCCTCCGGCTCACTCGACTCGGCGAACGGCGTGAAACCCCGAAGGTCACAGAAGACCACGACGATCTCCCGGCGGTGGCTGCGCAGGAAGTCCTCCTCGCCCGAGTCCAGGACCAGGTCGACGAGCTGAGGGGAGAGGAACCGCCGCAGGCGGTTGGCCCGCTGTAGATCCTCGACCTGCGAGCGGACCCGCGACTCCAGTTCAGCGTTCCACCGCTGCAGCTCGGCGGCCTGCTCGGTGATCTCGTCGTGGTAGCGCTTCACGCGGATCAGCGAGGCCACCCGGGCCAGCAGCTCGCCGTGGTGGAACGGCTTGCTGACGAAGTCGTCCGCCCCCGCCCGGATCGCGGCGACCTTCTCCTGGTCGCCGCTCGCGGTGAGCATCACCACGGGGAGGAAGGCGGTGGCCGGGTTGCCCCGGATCCGGCGACAGACCTCGTAGCCGTCGACCCCGGGCATCACGATGTCGAGCAACACCAGGTCGGGTATCTCCTGTCCCAACCGCTCCATGGCCTCCTCACCCGACGCCGCGGTGACCACGCGGTAGCCGCGGGGCGCCAGGACGGCGTCCAGCAGCCGCAGGTTGGCCGGCTGGTCGTCCACGGCCAGCACCGTGGGCCGGTCAGCCATGGACGCCGCCGGGGAGATAGCGGGCGAGCTGCTCGTTCAGGGCCCGGATGTTGATCGGCTTCGCGATGTAGCCGGCGAAGCCGGCCGCCTCCGCCCGAGCGATGTCCTCCCGCATGGCGAAGGCGGTCACGGCCACCACCGGCACCCCGCGACACCGAGGGTCGGCACGGATGCGCTGGAGGGCCTCGTGACCATCGATCCCCGGCAGCTGGATGTCCATCAACACCAGATCGGGCGCGCTGTCCGCCGCCCGCTCAACCCCCTCCTCCCCTGACTCGGCGGTGACCACGTCGTGTCCTTGGAAGCTCAGGACGTCCCGGATCAGCTTCAGGTTGAGGGGGTTGTCCTCGATCACCAGGATGCGCGATCCCATCAGAACCGCCGCCCGTCCTCGACGTCGGGCAGTGCCCGCACGCGTCGCAGCGCGTCCAGCAGCTCCTCGCGACCCACCGGCTTGACCAGGTACTCGCTGGCGCCGGCGGCCAGGCCCCGCGACCTCTCGTCGAGGATGGAGGCGATGATGACGGGAATCGACTGGGTGACCGGGTCCGATCGAAGACCCTCCAACACCTGCCAGCCGTCCATTCCGGGCAGGCGGAGGTCGAGCACGGCGGCCGCCGGTTGCAGCCGGCGGATGGTCTCGAGTCCCTCCTGACCGGTCCGGGCCCCGACCACGCGGACCCCGTGGCCGTCGAGGTAGGCACTCACGAGGTCGAAGGAGGTGCGGTCGTCGTCCACGACCACGACCATCGGCCCCGCCCCCGCAGAAACCCCTGCATCCGCGTCGGCCTCCAGTCCGCGGATCGGCACGGTGAAACCGAAGGTGCTTCCCACACCCACCTCCGTCTGCAACGTCATCACGCCACCCATCAGGGTCACGATGCGCCGACTCAGCGTGAGGCCCAGACCGGTGCCCTCCTCCCGGGAGGCACCGCGTCGGCCCTGCTGGAACGAGTCGAAGATCCGGTCCTGATCCTCCGGCGGGATCCCGATCCCGTTGTCGGCCACGGTCACGCTCAGCCGCTGGCCGCTGTAGCCGGCAACCACCACCACCCGGCCGCCGTCGGGGGTGAACTTCACGGCGTTGCTGAGCAGGTTCACCATCACCTGCTTGAACCGGAGCTCGTCGGACTCGATCAGGTCCAGCGTCGGGTCGATGTCCAGCGTGATCGTGATGTCGTGCAGTGCGGCGCGCTCGCGGACGAGAGCGATGGCGTGCTCGATCACGGTGCGGACGGCGAACTCCGACGGCTCGAGCTCCATCCGCCCGGCCTCCACCTTGGAGAGGTCGAGGATCTCGTTCAGGAGCTCCAGCAGGTGCTTGCCCGAGTTGAGGATGTCCTGCAGGTATTCCTCCTGGCGCTCGTTCAGGTCCCCGAACATCCGCTCGAGCAGCACCTCGGAGAAGCCGATCACGGCGTTGAGGGGAGTTCGGAGCTCGTGGGACATGCTGGCCAGGAACTCGGACTTGTGCTGGCTGGCCACGTGCAGCTCGGCGCTCTTGCGCTCCAGCTCCTGGAAGAGGCGAGCGTTGAAGACCGCCAGGGCGGACTGGCTCGCGAACGTCTCCATGAAGTCCAGCACCTCGACGGGGAAACCGCCCGGGGACTTGCGCCGGACGACCATCACCCCCATGATCTGGCCGTCGCGCAGCACGGGGACGGCGAGGACGGACCGCCAGCCGTCCGCGTACAGCAGCTGGAGGTGGACATCCCGATCCACCAGCCCGATGTCGGCGATGGCGATCGGGTGGCCCTCGCGCGCCGCGCGGCCGACCAGGGTCCCCTCCAGCTCGATGTCGACCTTGCGGAGGCCCGACAGCAGCTCCGGGCTGCTGGGGTAGGTCGTCCGGGCGAAGAAGCGACGTTCGGCCTCGACGTACTCCATGATCGAGCCGCCGTCGCACTCCGCGAACCGTACGGCGTTGGAGATGATCTTGAAGAGCACCTCGTCGAGGACCAGCGTCGAGCTCACCGTTTCGCCGACCTCGTTCAGTGCCTGCAGCTGCTCGACCCGTCGAGCCAGCTCGCGCTGCCGCGCCTCGAGGGCCCGGACCAGGTGGACGTTGCGCACCACCGCCGCGGCCTGAGTGGCGAAGGTCTGCAGCATGACGGTTGTCCGCTCGTCGAACGGCTCGACCCTGGTCCGCCAGAGGCTGATCGCGCCGACCACCTCGTCGTCAAGGATCAGCGGTGCCGCGATCAGCGTGCGGTAGCCCGCGATCCGCTGGACGTCCCGGCGGCCGTAACCGGGATCGGACAGGACGTCGATGACCTGCTGGATCTTACGGTCGAGGGCGACGCGTCCGGCCATGGTCTCCCGGTCCCGCCGGAGGGGGTGGGCGGCCACGTACTGCTGGAACTCCGGTGACAGGCCCACGGTCGCGGCCAGCTCGAACTCGTCCCCGTGCAGGAGGTAGATCTGGACGCCCTGGCACTGGCAGAGCTTCTGGGCACTCTGCGCGACCGACCTGAGGACCCCGTCGGCGTTGGAAGAGGAACGGCCCAGCGCCACGAGGACCGCGTCGGCGGCGACCAGCTGCGCGACGACCTCGTCGTGGTCTCGCAACAGGCGTCCGTGACCCTCGGCAGTCGGCTCGAACCCGCCTCCGGTCATGTCCCCCGCCTCCAGTGCGACAGTGACTCCTGGTGGGACTTCATTCTGCCCCTCGTCGGGCCCCCGGGGAATGCCCCGAGCGCAGCCGGGCGCCAGCCTCGGGACCTGGATAGGGTGAGCGTTATGACGGTCGGGCCGCGCCGGGATCCAGGGAGCGATCCCCGCCGCCCCGGCAGGCCCGGATAGAGCCTCCACGGTGCCGAGCTACGACCCCGCGACGATGCTCCTGCAGGTGGGCGTGCTGCTCGCGGTCGCGTTCCTGCTGGGCCGCCTGGCCGAACGGGTCGGGCTGCCGGCCACGACCGGCGAGCTCGCGGCCGGTCTCCTCCTCGGCCCCTCCCTCCTGGGGGCCGTCGCCGGCGCGCGAGCCCTGAGCTGGCCCTTCGCGCCGGATCAGATCCAGGGGCTCCGGGGGATCGCTCTGTTCTGCGGTGTGCTGCTGGTGGGAGTCGCCGGTGCGACGGTGGACCTGACCTTCGTCCGGGGCCGGGTCCGAACCGTGTGGTTGATCAGCCTCGGGGCACTGGGTCTTCCGCTCGTCTCCACCCTGGCCGTGGCCCACCTCGCGGACCCGCGGCTGCGGGGGGGCCGGGCCGGGGTGTGGTCGTTCGCCGCGTTCGCCGCTCTCGCCCTCTCGGTCAGCGCGGTCCCCGTGATCGTCAAGATCTTCGCCGACCTCGGCGTGCTGCACCGCAACCTGAGCCAGCTGTCCCTCAGCGTGGCGGTCATCGATGACGCCACCGTGTGGGTGGGCCTGTCGGTCATCGCCGCGCTGGCGCACCTGCGCAGCTCGGGTGACCTCTCGGCGATCGTGGGGAACCTGTCGTTCGCGCTGACGGCGGGCGCGGCCCTCGTCGTCATCGCCGTGGTCGCCCGCCGCCCGGTCCGCGTCAGGGGGCCGGCCGGATCCCCTGACGAGACCGGGACCGGCGCCGCCTGTCTGATGGCCGCAGCGTTCATCACCCTCGGCGCGGTCCTCAGCAACAGCGTCGGGCTCGACTCGACCCTGGGAGCCTTCGTGTGCGGCACGATCGTCGCCTCGGGGAGGTTGGTGCCCGTCCACCGGCTGCGTCCCCTCCGCACCGTGGTTCTGGGCCTCCTCGCGCCGCTGTTCCTTGCGGTCAACGGGCTCTCCGCCGACCTGACGGCTCTTCGTGATCCCGGCCTCGCCCTGGCGGCACTGATCACGCTGCTGCTGGCGGTGGC
>JAOPXW010000339.1 GCA_025964935.1 Friedmanniella sp.
TCGTGGCCAACAACGTGTACGCCCACATCCCCGACCTGCTCGGGTTCACCCGGGCGCTGCGGCGGCTGGTGGCGCCCGGGGGGACGGTCTCGGTCGAGGTCCACCACGCCCGACAGCTGGTGACCGAGGCGCAGTTCGACACCGTCTACCACGAGCACTTCCAGTACTACACCGTCCTGTCGGCCCAGCGGGCGTTGGCCACGGCAGGTCTGGTGCTGACCGAGGTCGAGGAGCTCAGCACCCACGGTGGGTCTCTCCGGCTCTGGGCCCGGCCGTCCGAGGCCGCACCGGTGGTGGGGCCCTCGGTCGAGGCGGCGCTGCGGGCCGAACGGGACGCCGGGCTCGACCGGCCCGCGGGCTACCGGGACCTGGCCGCGGCGGTCTCGCGGATCCGGGACGACCTGATGGAGTTCCTGATCGACTGCCGCCGGGCAGGTCTGCGGGTGGCCGGCTACGGCGCCCCGGGCAAAGGCAACACCCTGCTCAACTACTGCGGCGTCCGCCCGGACCTGCTCGGCTACCTGGTCGACCGGAACCCGTACAAGCACGGTCGGTTCAGCCCCGGGGCCCGGCTCCCCATCCATCCCGTCGAGAAGCTGGTCGAGGACCGGCCCGACGTGATCCTGGTGCTGCCGTGGAACCTCCGGACCGAGATCACCGCCCAGCTCGAGGCCCAGGTCGACTGGCCGGCCCGCCTGGTGTTCCCCCTCCCGAGGCTCGAGGTCCGCCAGCTCGGCGGCGTGGGGAGTACGGCATGAAGGTGGTGCTGTTCTGCGGCGGGTTCGGGATGCGGATGCGCAACCACGAGGGTGACTCCATCCCGAAGCCCATGCAGATGGTCGGGCCGCGGCCGCTGATCTGGCACGTGATGCGCTACTACGCCCACTTCGGCCACACCCAGTTCGTCCTCTGCCTGGGCTACGGCGCCGAGCACATCAAGGACTACTTCCTGCACTACCAGGAGACCTCCTCCAACGACTTCGTGCTGCACGACGGCGAGGTCCAGATGCTCTCCACCGACATCACCGACTGGGAGATCACCTTCGTCAACACCGGGCTGTCCTCCCCCATCGGGGAGCGCCTGCGCCGGGTCCGGCGCTACGTCGAGAACGAGGCGATGTTCCTGGCCAACTACGCCGACGTGCTCAGCGACGCCCCGATGAACGAGATGATCGACACCTTCGTCGCCTCCGGGGCGGCCGCCTCGATGATGGTCGTGCCCCCGCAGTCCTCGTTCCACTGCGTGGAGGTCGACGCCGCGGGGCAGGTCGAGCGCATCATCGCCGTCTCCAAGCTCCCGCTGTGGGAGAACGGCGGCTTCTTCGTCCTGACCCCCGAGGTCTTCGACCACCTGCCCGAGAACGGCGATCTGGTCGAGGACGCCTGCGGTGCGCTGGCCGCGCAGGGCCGGCTGCTGGCCCAGCGGTTCCACGGCTTCTGGAAGCCGGCCGACACGTTCAAGGAGCGCGCCGAGCTGGACGCGGCCTGGTTCGACGGGAGCCGGCCGTGGATGGTGTGGGACGACGCACCGAGCCCGCCCCGTGCGTGACCTCCGGTTGCACCCGGTCGCCGAGGTCGTCCTGCTGGGCGCCCACTGCGACGACATCGCCATCGGGGTCGGAGCGACCCTGCTCCGGCTGGCCGAGGCCAACCCCGGCGTACGGGTGCACACCCTGGTCCTGACCGGCGGCGGGACCGTACGCGAGCAGGAGGAGCGCCGGGCCCTGACCCTGCTGACGCCGGGCGCCGAGCTGGAGCAGCAGGTGCTGGACCTCCCCGACGGCCGCACACCGGCGCACTGGGGTGCGGCGAAGGAGGCCCTGCAGGACCTGTCCCGCCGGACCTCGCCCGACCTGGTCTTCGCCCCCCACCGCCGCGATGCCCACCAGGACCACCGGCTGGTCGCCGAGCTGGCCCCCACGGCCTTCCGGGACCGGCTGATCCTCGGCTACGAGATCCTCAAGTGGGAGGGTGACCTCGGCTCACCCGCCCTGCTGCACGGGGTCTCCGAGGCGGCCGCGGAGCGCAAGGTGGCGGTCCTGCAGGAGTGCTTCGGGTCCCAGGCCGGTCACGGCTGGTTCGACCGGGAGGCCTTCCTCGGGCTGATGCGGATCCGCGGGGCCCAGAGCGGCGAGCGTTACGCTGAGGCGTTCGTGGCCGAGAAGCTGACCCTGGCGCTGGGGTCGCCGCCACCAGAGCCCTGATCTCAGCCGCCGCCCCAGCGGCCCGGACGGGCCGCGCCGAACCTCACGACGGGAATGACCACAGATGCGAGTACTGGTGACGGGCCACGAGGGTTACCTCGGGTCGATCATGACCGGTGTGCTGACCGCGCGCGGGCACGAGGTGCACGGTCTGGACACCGGCCTCTTCGCTGCCCACACCCTCGGTCCCGCCGCGGACCCCGTCCCGACTCTGGCCGTCGACCTCCGCGACGTGACGGCCGAGCAGCTGACCGGCTTCGACGCCGTGGTCCACCTCGGTGCCCTCTCCAACGACCCGCTGGGCTTCCTGGACCCCGAGCTGACCTACGACATCAACCACCACGCCTCGGTCCGGCTGGCCCGGCTGGCGCGGGAGGTCGGGGTCTCCCGCTACCTCTACGCGAGCACCTGCTCGGTCTACGGCAGCGCGGGCGACGCGCTGGTGGACGAGAGTGCCCCGCTGCGGCCGGTCACCCCGTACGCCGAGTCGAAGGTGCGGGTGGAGGCCGACGTGGCCGAGCTGGCCGACGACGACTTCAGCCCGGTCTACCTGCGCAACGCCACCGCCTTCGGCTTCTCGCCCCGGCTGCGGGCCGACATCGTGCTCAACAACCTGGTCGGCCACGCGGTGCTGACGGGTCGGGTCACCGTCCTGTCCGACGGGACGCCGTGGCGCCCGCTGGTGCACGCCCGCGACATCGCGGCGGCGTTCGCGGAGGCGCTGGAGGCACCGCGGGAGGCCGTGCACAACCAGGCGCTGAACGTGGGCACCGAGGCCAACAACGTCACCGTGGCCGAGATCGCCCAGGAGGTGGTCACGGCCGTCCCCGGCTCCCGGCTCAACGTCACCGGCGAGACCGGGTCCGACCCCCGCTCCTACCGGGTCGACTTCTCCGCCATCCGCCGCGTCCTGCCCGGGTTCGAGGCGGCCTTCAGCGTGGCCGACGGGGCCGCGGAGCTCGCCGCGGCGTACCGGCGGTACGGGCTGACCGCCGAGCAGTTCGCCGGCTCGTTCGTCCGGCTGGCCGTGCTGCAGGGCCGGCTGGACGACGGCTCACTGGGCCCCGACCTCCGCCCGACGCGGCCCTCAGCGACCCAGGCCTGAGCGCAGGTGCACCCAGCTCCCCGCCGCCTGGTCCCGGGCGCTGACCGCGGTGACCGGCTCCGGCCAGGCCACGGCCAGGTCGGGGTCGGCGTAGTGCACGGCCAGGTCCTCGCTGGGGTCGTGCTCGCGGGTGATCCGGTAGCAGACGTCGGCCAGCTCGGAGACCACCTGGTAGCCGTGCAGGAAGCCCGGCGGGACGAAGAGGTGGTCGAAGGTCTCGTCGTCGAGCCGGATCGAGTAGGCCTCGGAGAAGGTGGGCGAGTCCGGCCGGATGTCGACCACGGTGTCCCACACCGCCCCGCGGGCGCACCGGACCAGCTTGCCCTCACCGGCCCCGCCGCGGCCGTGGAACGCGCGCACCACACCCCGCCGGGAGCGGGACTGGGAGTCCTGCACGAACCAGGCCGGGTCCACCCCGGCCTCGGCGGCGCCTGCGGCGTCGAAGGTCCGGGTGAAGAAGCCCCGGTCGTCGTAGTGGACCTGTGGTCGGAAGACCACCAGCCCCGCCAGCGGTGTCGTCGTCACATCCACGTCCTCATGATGGCAGTCCTCCAGGGAGCGCAGTGACCAGCAGACCGACCGACCCGCTTCCCGCCTACGTCTGCCGCTCCTGCCGGACGGCGGGCCGGGCCGCGGACGACCTGGTGCTGGACCTCGGGTCGGCCCCGGCCGGCGACGCGTTCCCCCGTCCCGGGGACCCCCGCCCCGACCCCGCCTTCCCGCTGTCCCTGTGGTGCTGTCCCGGCTGCGGGCTGGCGCAGCTGACGGCCGACGAGACCCGGACCGAGGAGCCGCGGGCGGTGGAGCCGCAGGCGCTCCGCCGGCAGGCCACCGACGCGGTCCAGCGGGTGCTGGCCTCCGGGGTGCTGGACGGGGTCGACCGGACCGCCCGGGAGTTCCCCTCGCCGCACGGCGGGTCCTGGCTGGACGACCTGGGCTGGCCGGTGACCACCGAGCCCGCCGGGGTGGTGCTGGACTCGTTCGGCCTGATGCACGAGCCGGACCAGGCGGCGGCCATCGCCGGGCGGGCGGCCGCCCTGGTCGCGGGCGGGGTGCTGCTGGTCCAGTTCCACAGCCTGGAGGCCATCGTGGCCGGCGGCCAGTGGAACGCCCTGCGGCACGGCCACTACGCCTACTTCAGCCTGACCTCGCTGACCGCGCTGCTCGGCCGGGCCGGGCTCGAGCCGGTCCGGGTCTGGGAGTTCGACCTCTACGGCCTCACCGTCCTGGTCGCCGCCCGCCGTACGGGAGAGGCGGTGCCGCACCCGTCGGTGGCCGCCGTCTCGGCCCGGGAGACCGGGCTCGGCCTGACCCGGCCGGAGGTGCTGCGCGGGCTGCAGCGCTCCGCCGACCAGGAGACCGACGCGCTCGGTCACCAGCTGCGGGCCGCGGCCGCGCTCGGGGAGCGGGTGTTCGCCTACGGGGCCGCCTCCCGCGCGGTCGCCCTGCTCGACCGCGCCGGGGTCGACGCCGATCTGCTGCTGGGGGTCGCCGACGCCTCCCCGGCCAAGCAGGGCCGGACGCTGCCGAGCACGGCCACCGGGCCGGGCGACCGGATCCCGATCATCTCCCCCGAGCAGCTGGTCGCCGAGCGGCCGGACCGGGTCCTGCTGCTGCTGCCCGACCTGCTGCCCGAGGTGGCCGCGGGCTACCCGTCGCTGGCCGACCGGCTGACGGTCGCCCTGGGCCCCTCCCCCGTCCCCGGGGCACCGCCGTCCTTCGCCCGCTCGCAGGCCCTGCAGCAGCGGCTGCACGAGCTGGTGCCCTCGGGGGCCCACACCTACGCGCGCGGCCCCGACCAGTACCCCGAAGGCATGGCCCCGGTGCTCACCCACGGGTCCGGGGCGCGCGTCTGGGACGTGGACGGCAACTGCTTCGTCGAGTACGGCATGGGCCTGCGCGCGGTCACCCTGGGTCACGGCTACCGTCCGGTGGTCGAGGCGGTGGCCCGGGCGGCGAGCCTGGGCACCAGCTTCTCCCGGCCGACCCACCTGGAGGTCGCCGCCGCCGAGGACCTGCTCGGGCTGCTGCCCGGCGCGGACATGGTCAAGTTCGCCAAGAACGGGTCCGACGCGACGACCGCCGCGCTCAAGCTGGCCCGGGCGGCCACCGGCCGGACGGTCGTCGCGATCGCGGACCAGCCGTTCTTCTCCGTCGACGACTGGTTCATCCAGACCACCCCGATGAGCGCCGGCATCCCGGCCGGCCAGGCCGGGATGACCGACCGCTTCGCCTACAACGACCTGGAGTCCCTGACCGCCCTGTTCGACCGGCACGACGGCCGGGTCGCGGCGGTCTTCCTGGAGGCGGCCACCGCGATGGCCGAGCCGCAGCCGGGCTATCTACAGGCGGTCCGGGCGCTGTGCGACCGGCACGGCACGGTCCTGGTCTTCGACGAGATGATCACCGGCTTCCGCTGGGCGGCCGGTGGCGCCCAGCAGGTGTACGGGGTGACCCCCGACCTCTCCTGCTGGGGCAAGGCGATGGGCAACGGCTTCCCGGTCTCCGCCCTCGCCGGCCGCCGGTCACTGATGGAGCTCGGTGGGCTCCGGACCGACCGGGAGCGGACCTTCCTGCTCTCCACCACCCACGGGCCCGAGACCACGGGTCTGGCGGCGTTCCGGGCCGTGGTCCGGGCCTACCGCGAGGGCGACCCGGTGGGCGCGATGGAGTCCGCCGGCCGGCAGCTCGCCGCCGCGGTGGGCGAGGTGGTGGCCGAGGCGGGGCTGGGGGCGTACGTCGACACCTCCGGCCGGCCCTCCTGCCTGGTCTACCGGACCCGCGACGCGCAGGGTCACCCGTCGCAGGCGTTCCGGACGATCTTCATGACCGGGCTGCTGAACCACGGGGTGCTGGGCCAGTCGTTCCTGGTCTCGGCGGCCCACACGACCGCCGACCTGGAGCTGACGGTGACGGCCGTGCGCGCCGCGCTCGTCGACTACGCCCGCGCCCTGACCGACGGTCCGGCG
>JAOPXW010000351.1 GCA_025964935.1 Friedmanniella sp.
GCGGATTCGGCGGCGTAGAACCGGGCCGCCTCGTCTCCGGTGCCGCCGTTGATCGCACCCTTGACGGTGCCGGCGGTGAAGGCCTTGGCGCGCCGTTCGGCGACCTTCGGATCCACGCAGCCGGCGATCGGGTCCCAGATCAGCTCGTCGACGACGCCCTCGGCCAGGCCGAATGGGTCGAGTACGACACAGGGTCGGTCCTCGCGGGACCGCTCGGTCAGGCTGAGCAGGAGGTCCTCCACCTTCGTCAGCGTCACCAGCGCGGCTCCCGGCGCGCTCAGAAGGGCCGGCGTGAGCAGGTCGAGGGTCTTGCCGGAGCCCTGGGGGCCGATGACGCCGGCGGTGCGGTCCCACGGCACCCACAGGTCACCGCCGCGGGGCTCGTGGGCGCTGCCGATGCGCCAGCCGACGTCCCAGGGGTCGAACCTCAGCTTCATCGCTCCTCCTTCGTCAGCCGGCGGTCGAGCAGCCAGGGGCTGAGCCCCTGGCCGAGCGCGGGCCAGGGGCGGTCGGTGGCGTCGCCGGCGGCGCGGTGCACCGGCTCGGCGGCCGCGTGCTTCCCGTAGAGGTCGGGTCGGACGATGTCGGCGACCTTGCGGAGCCGGGTGACGCCCAGGAGCTTCTCGGCTTCGGCGGAGGTGGCCATGCCGCGCATCCGTCCGGGACCCCAGCGCTCGTAGGCGTAGACGCCGACCCAGATGGTGGCCGTCAGCAGGGCGATCTCGGTGAGGGCGAGGCTCGTCCACACCAGGCCACGGCCGGCGAGGCCGTCGGGGGTCGGGCTGGGCAGGCCTGCATCCGCGTGGCCGGTGAGCACACCGGGCAGGCTGGTCCAGAACGCGGTCCCGATCGGGGAGGGGAACGCGCCGGCGTTGGCGTCGGGCCAGGTCCAACCGGCGCCGGCGAGCAGGTTGGCGATCGAGCGGCCGAGTTGAATGCCGATGATGATCACGAACAGGGTGGCCAGCATCACCGCTGTCGGGATCTCCCAGGTCCAGGGGTAGGGGTCTCGTCGTCGCTCACGCTGCACGGGCTGTCCGCCTCCTTCTGTGTGTCTGGCTGGTCTCCTATGTCCCGGGGAGGGTCGGGTGCGATCACGCGACCTGTGTTGGCCGGGAGGCGTTCTCGGCGAGCCACGTCGACGGGTCGACGTTGTCGGAGCCGTAGATGGAGCCGTTCTTCAGATGGACCTCGAAGTGCAGGTGGCAACCGGACACGTTGCCCTCCTTGCCGACCTGGCCGATCGGTTCGCCGGCGGCGACGGTCTGGCCGCGGCTGACGGTGACGGTCTGCATGTGGGCGTACCAGGTGGTCAGTGACCCGGCGCCGGTGGTGACCTTGACCAGCTGCGGTCCGGCCCAACCCTGGGAGGTGTCGATCTCGATGGTGCCGGCGTGGGCGGCGTAGACGGTGGTCCCGCATGGGGCGGAGAAGTCGGTCCCGGTGTGCCAGTTGGACCAGTAGGGGCCGGTCTCGTGCCAGTTGTGGTTGTCGGTCCCGACGTACTGTGACGGCACCGGGTAGACGACCTCGTCGCACGCCGCTCCGTCGAGGCCCACGGGCTGCAGCCAGGCGCCGGGCTTGACGTTGATGTGGACGTGATTGCGGTGATTTTCTGAGTCGCTGCCGCGGTCCTCCATGGGCCGCCAGCCCTCCGATGCGCGGGCGACGGACCAGATCCGCTGGTACCAGATGATGTAGTCGATCCCGAGCTCACTGGCGTGGGCCTTGGCGTAGCCCGCGAGCCGGTCGCCCTGGGCTCGGCCTGCGGAGTTCAGCGGGACCATGAAGTCAGCTGCGAGGCCTGCGGGGTGTCCGTTGGGGTCGGTGGCGCTCTCGCGGTAGCCGCCGACGGTCTTGATGTCGAACATGTGGCCGAGGACGTTGACCAGCTGGGTCAGCTGCGGCTTGACCGGGCCGAGGTTGTAGTTGGTCTCCGTCGCGACGGCACAGCCTGCGCTGCTGCCGGCGGTGGTGGCGACCACCAGCGGGTGGTCGGTGATCTTGCTGGTCTGGGTGCTGTTGTCGACGCTGGCGTTGGCCCAGGTGAGGTTGGTGCCGTAGACGTGGTCGATCGGCGCGTCCTTCTTGGGCACCTTGCACGGCTCCGCCGACCCGCCGAAGGCGTTGCTCAGCTCGGGAGTGAGGGCGCAGTGGGAGGCGTTCTGACCGTCGTTGCCGTCGTTGAAGTCGCCCAGGATCACCGCGGGGGTTCCGGTGCCGGCGAGGTCGGTGATCGTGGCCAGCTGACGACGCAGCGCCTCCTTGCGGTGCGCGGCGGCGTCCCCGTTGGTGTTGGCCGGGTTGTGGATGCTCCAGACCCAGATCACCTGACCGGCGTTCGGGCTGTCGGCGGCACCGGTCAGCTGGACCAGGGGCATCCCGACGTCCTTGCCACCAAAGTAGGGGATCTGGACGAGGCGGGCGTCGGTCTGCTCCCACTCGTTGCGGTCCCAGATGACCCTGTTCTGCGCCTTGCCGGTGGCCGGGTACATGCCCCACTTCGCCGCGTACCGCTCGGCCAGTGCCGTGGCCTGGGGGCCGTGCACTTCCTGAAGGCCGGCGATGGTGACGCCGGCGTTCTCGATCGTGCGCATCGCGCCCGGGAGTCGCTTGTCCCAGGTCTCGTAGCCGGCCTTCTCACCGCCGCCGCCGGGCTTGCCGTCGGTGTGGCCAGCACCGAGCAGGTTGAGGGTGCCGACTGTGATCGGGTTGACGGTGTCTTCCTGGCAGTCGGCGACGTTCGTGGTGGACCCGTCGTCGGGCAGGTCGGGCAGGTCCCCGCCGAGCAGGTCGGCGATGTCGCCGGCGACGTCTTCCCACTGGGCGTAGGCGTCGGGGTAGCCCGAGATCTGGACGGCCTGTGCAGCTTGGGTGAGCGGCATCTTCGACCAGCCGGGGATGTCGAAGAGGCCGGGGTTCGCGGTGTGCTGGGCCTTGCCGAAGAAGGCGCGGGCGGCCAGGACGGGGTTGGTGATCTCCGCGCGGCTCCCCCAGCCGGCCGAGGGGCGCTGCTGGAACAGGCCGCCGGAGTCGCGGTCGCCGCCGGTGAGGTTGACCATCTTGGACTCCTGGATCGCGGTGGCGATCGCGATCTGAAGGCCGTACCGCGGGACTCCCAGGTCGCGGGCGACCTGGGCGATCGTGATCGCGTTGCGGGCCTGCTCGGCGGTCAGCGCCGGGTAGTTGGATGCGAACCGCAGCTGCATCAGCTGGGACAGCACCTCGCCCGTCGGTGGCTCCCCGGTGGCGGTGTGCACGGCGGGCACGGCTCCGTCGCCGGTTTCGGTGTCGGTGGTGGGCGCGTCCTCGGGGCCGGCGCCGTTCATGGCCAGCCGGGCGGCGATCCAG
>JAOPXW010000372.1 GCA_025964935.1 Friedmanniella sp.
ACAAGGTGTCTCCGGCCGGGAACCCGTCGCCGGGCGGCACGCCGTCCGAGGGCGGCTCCGGTCTCGGCGACGCGGAGACCTCCGGCGGGGGCGCCGACGCGGTGCCCGACACCCACGGCTGACCGCGAGACCGGCGAAGCCCGGCGGTGACCCCGTCGGGCCGTCGCCGCCCATCAGCTCGTTCCGTCGCCTGACAGCTCCGCCGCCTGACCGCCCCCGGCGTCCGAGCGCCCGTCCCTACTGCAGCGGGAACGGCGACTGCAGGCTGGGCGGCCGGTCGCTCCACGTGACCGACTCCACCCACTTGACCCACCAGAACCCCCGCCGGTGCGGGGCGACCAGCCGTACGGGCGCCCCGGCCCCGGACGCCAGCAGCCGGCCGTCGCAGCGGGTGGCCAGCCACCGCTGACCCAGCTCGGCCACCGGGAACCGGCGCCGGTAGCCCGTGACACTGCGGACCTCGACGCTGGCTGCCCCCGTCGCCGCCGCCGGGTCCAGCAGGTCGGCCAGCCGTACGCCGGTCCAGGTCGCCTCGGCGTACCAGCCGGAGGTGCAGTCGAGCCGGGCCACCACCGGCCCGCCGCGCCGGTCCAGCTCGGCCCAGCCGACGTCGCGACCCTCCAGCCGTACGCGGTGGTCGGCCGGCAGGGACGGCGTGCGGTCGAACAGCCAGGTCGTCGCCGGCATCTCCGCCGCGGGAATCCGGTGGGACCCGGTGGCCAGGCGGCTCGCGGAGGCCAGGCCCGCCGCCCGGCCCGCGCCCTCCAGGGCCAGCCAGCCCGCCCCGATCCCGACGGCGAAACCCGCGGTGCGCAGCAGGCTCCGGCGGGAGGCGTCGCGGCGGCGGACGCGCTGCCGGCGGTGCTCCCGGACGTGCAGCACCAGCAGCGGCACCAGCACCACCGCCGCACTCACGTGGACCTGGATCGGGCTGAGCCCGCCCCAGAGCCCGTAGCCCGCGAACACCTCGACGAAGCCCGCCAGCAGGCACAGCGCCACCATTCCCAGCAGTGCCAGGCTGGCCACCTGCAGCCGGGGCGCCCGGCTGATGACGACCCGCTTCCAGGGCACCAGCACGACCAGCCCCAGCCCGAAGAGCCCGTGGCTGACCGTGGCGAGCCGGGCGGGCACGGGGGTGCCGGCCGCGAAGGCGAGCCAGCCGGTGCCGAACGCCCCGGTCAGCAGGACCAACAGGGCCAGATTGGTACGACGCCCGGCGCGGCGGAACACCCTCGTCCACGCCCTCGCCGCCATCACCTCACGGTACGCGTCGGCCCCCACCCGCCGGCCGCGTCCGCGGTCAGGGCTGCGGCGGTCGCTCCCACCCCGACGGTCCGCCCGTGGAGTTGTGGCGAGGATCCGGCGTGGAGTACCGCGCCGGATCTTCTCCAGACCCGCTCGACGAAGCACCGTCGGCCGGGTCCTGGGGTCGGAAGGGCGTCGGGGTGAAGGTTGCGGCCCCCGGACCCACGGCCGGCTGCGCAGCACCCGGGACCCCGCCGGACCCGGCCCACCCGGGCGGGGTGGCGGGCACCAGGACGTAGGGCCGGAGCGCGTGGGCGCGGGCCAGCAGGCCGCTCATCCGGGGGTTGAGGTCGGGCGGAGCGGTCCCCATCAGGACGCGGTGGTGCAGGAACGCCACCTCGGTCATCGTCTGCTGGTAAGCGCGCAGGACCTTGACGGCCGGCGGTCCGCCACGCTGCCTGGCGTACGCCCGCGCGGTCCGCCGGTCGGCCATCCGGGCCACCCAGCGCACGTCCTCGGGCGGGTTCCAGCCCCGCGCGGCCGTCTCGGCCAGCATGGCCCCGAGCATCCGGCCCTCCCGTGACCGGGCCCAGATCGCCAGCCCGAGCACCACCACCAGCACCGGCAGCATGATGGCGGCGTACGCGGTCAGGAATCCCTGCGAGCCGCCGAAGGTGCTGCCGTTCCAGATCCCGTGCAGCACCACCGCGACCACGAACCCGAGGATGGGGGCGAAGAAGCGCACGGCCGGCCGGCGGGTGGTGACCGCGATCCCCACCCCCAGTCCGGTCGCGGAGGTGAAGAGCGGGTGCGCGAACGGGGCCATCACCCCGCGCAGGATGAAGGTGACCGTGAGTGCCTCCGGTCCCTCCTGCAGCGAGCTCAGGTAGTAGAGGATGTCCTCGACGAAGGCGAAGCCGATGCCGACCAGGGCGGCGTACACGAGGCCGTCCAGCAGGCCGTGCACCTGCGACCGGCGCAGCAGCACGATCACGAGCAGGAACAGCCCCTTGCCCGCCTCCTCCACCACCGGCGCGGTCACCGCGGTGTCCAGGAAGTCGTTGGCTCCCGGCAGCGCGAAGAGCAGCTGCTCGGCGACGAAGCTCAGGAACACCGCCACCACCCCGCCCCAGCCCAGGGCGGCCAGCCGGTAGCGCCCCGGCTCGGGCTCGTAGCGGTCCAGCCAGAAGCAGATCGCGATCAACAGCGGGAAGGACACCGCGGCCAGCAGGGTGGCCACCGCCGCGCCCACGGCGCCGCCGCTGAGCAGGAACAGGCCGGCGATGACGAGGGCGCCCAGACCGAGGACGACCATGCTGGCCACGGCCAGGGTCGAGCGCCGCTGGTTCAGCAGCTCCGGCGGGACCGGGGCCGGCTGGCCCACCGGCAGGTAGCGGGGCCCGGTCATGTGCTCTCCTCACGCGGACGCGGGACCGCGGCTGCGGGACCCGTCGTGACGGGTCCACCCTAGAGAGCCCGCTCCGCGGCCGGGGTCGATCGGGTCCTCCGGGTGGCCCGGGTGTGATGCTTCCCTCAGTCCGGCCCCGATCGTCGCGCCGGGTGGACCGGCCCGGCGGGAGAGACTGGGCCGGGACCAGGGCGGCGAGGAGACGGGGGACGCGGGCGTGCAGGGGGTGCTCTCGGGCTTCGTCACGATCGGCAGCATCATCGCCCTCGGCTTCGTCCTGGCCCACCTGAAGGTGCTGGACGTGGGCAGCCAGCGGATGCTGGCCCGGCTGGCGTTCTTCGTGGCCAGCCCGGCCCTGATGGTGACGGTCCTCGGCGGGACCGACGTCTCCCGGCTGCTCTCGGCGAACCTCCTGGCCTCCATCGGCGGGGTCGCGGTCACGGCCACGACGTACGCGCTGCTCGCCCGCTTCGTCTGGCACCGGAACGCCTCCGACACCGTCATCGGCACCTTCGCCTCCTCCTACGTCAACGCCGGCAACCTCGGGCTGCCGATCGCCTCGTACGTGCTCGGGGACGCCTCGCTGATCGCGCCGATGCTGCTGACCCAGCTGATGCTCCTGCAGCCGGTCGGACTGGCTGTGCTGGACCTGACCGCCCGGCCGCCGACCCCGGAAGAGAGCCCGGTGCGCCGCCTGCTGCGCCGGGCCAGCCACCCGCTCCGCAACCCCCTGATGCTGGGCTCGCTCGCCGGCCTGCTGCTGTCGGTCTTCCGCCTGCGGCTGCCCCCGCTGGTCGCCGACCCGCTGCACCTGGTCGGCGGGATGGCGGTCCCGGCCATGCTCATCGCGTACGGCATCTCGCTCCGCCTCGGCCCCCGGCCCGGAGCGGGGGAGCCGGCCAGCCAGATCGGCACCATCGTCGCGCTCAAGCTCGTCGTCCAGCCGGTCGTCGCCTACCTCCTGGGCCGCTACGCCGTCGGCCTGGACGGGGTCGACCTGCTCGCGGTGACCGTCGTCGCCGCGCTGCCCACGGCGCAGAACGTCTTCACCCACGCCGTCCGCTACGACCGCGGCCTGGTCCTGGCCCGCGACTCGATCTTCGTCTCGACCATCCTGTCGGTCCCGGCGCTGGTGGTCATCGCTGCGCTGCTGGCCTAGTCAGCGCGCCGATAGTCCCGGTCAACCCGGCCGGGCCCGGTCGCGGTGCGCTAGGTTCGACCGCGAAGGGGGTGAGACGGGTGGCAGACATCGACGACTTCGACATCGACCGGAGCATCGCTCAGGCGTGGACGGAGTTCCAGACGCGGCTGAGCGAGATCATCTCGGTGATCGACGACTCCGGGGACCTCACCATCGGCACGGAGTCCGAGAGCGACGACCCGGCTCCCTTCGTCCGGCTCGCCTGCCCGGAGCGCGACGTGGTGCGGGCCGAGGCGGCCAGCAACGCCGTCCTCGGGGACGACTTCCAGCTCACCGCCGCGCAGAACGAGGCGATGCAGAAGCTGGGCTGGGAGCCCCCGACCAGCTCCGGCCCGCGGCCGACGCCGAACTTCTGGGCCGAGGTGGCCCAGGAGGAGTCCGACCGGCTGGCCTACCTGACGGTGGCGGCGCTGCGCGACGTCTACGGGGTCCAGCACCCCATCTTCCTGGCCCCCGACCAGCTCGCCGAGGTCCTGCAGCCGGGCCCCACCCCGATCGAGGGCCCGGTGCTGCGGGGGTCGGTGGTGGAGCTGGACGCGGTCGACCTGACCAGCACCATGCCGCGCAGCCCGGAGCACCTGAACGAGCTGGTGGACGCCGAGCTGACGACGATGTTCGGCCACCCGCCGATCCGCGACGTGGAGGGGGACGTGGCCATCCGCGTCGGCTCCACGATGCTGTTCCTCCGGACCGCCGCCGACGGTCAGGACGTCGTCGTCTTCGCCGCCGTGGTGCACGACGTCGCCGGCCGCTCCCGCGCCATGGAGGTCCTCAACGACCTCAACGTCGACGCCCGCTGGGTCAAGTTCCAGCTCGTCCGGGACCGGGTGTTCGTCACCGTCTCGGTGCTCGCGAGGCCGTTCGTCCCCGCCCACCTGCACCAGGCCGTCCGGATCCTGTCCGACGTCGCCGACGGGATCGACGAGGAGCTCGCCACCAAGCTGAACGGCCGGACGACCTTCACCGAGCCCGACGAGCACTGACGCGCGCGTCAGCCTCAGAAGCAGAGCGCGCGCGTACGGGCAACCCCGCCACGGCTCGCTACGATGGGCCGAGTGTCCAGTGCGGTGGTGATCCCTGAGCTCTCGTTCGACGAGGCGCTGCCGATCACCGCGTGGCACGACGAGATCGCCCGGACCATCTCCGCGCACCAGGTCGTGATCGTGGCCGGGGAGACCGGCTCCGGCAAGACCACCCAGCTGCCCAAGATCTGCCTCGAGCTGGGCCGCCGCTCCATCGGCCACACCCAGCCCCGTAGGATCGCGGCCCGGACGGTGGCGGAGCGGATCGCCGAGGAGACCCGGTCGACGCTGGGGGACCTGGTCGGCTACCAGGTGCGCTTCACCCGGAAGGCGTCCCGCGACACCCGGCTCAAGGTGATGACCGACGGGGTCCTGTTGGCCGAGAT
>JAOPXW010000374.1 GCA_025964935.1 Friedmanniella sp.
TGGCCGCCACCGCGTGGGCCGGCTCCGCGGCACGGCGGTACCGGTCGGCCCGGCTGGCCCAGCGCGGGGCGCGGCTGGCCATCACCGCCGCCCCGGCCAGCACCAGCACCCCGGCGGCCAGGTAGAGCGCGGGCCACACCGTGGCCACCAGGGCGAACTGGTCGGCCAGGCTCACCGTCCGCACCTGGGTGCGGACCGTCTCGGCCGAGGGTCGGGAGCGGACGGCGCCGACCAGGACCAGCCCGACCCCGGCCAGGGCCAGCAGCCCGCCGAGCAGCCGACGGCCCCGCGCCCGCAGGGCCAGGCTGAGCAGGGCCCCGGCCAGCACGACCACGGCCAGCGCCTGGCTGAGGCCACCGGTGACCTCGGTCCCGCTGAAGCGGACCGCGATGCCCTCCCCCACCGCCCGCCACCACGGCTGGGCACTGGCCACCACGGCGAGGGCACCACCGAGCAGCAGCCCGGCGTACGCCAGGGGCCGACTCCTCACCGGGGTGCGGACCGCAGCGGCGTGAAGGACTGGGCGACCGAGATCGCCCGCACCACCGCCGCCGCCTTGTTCTGGGACTCCTGGTCCTCGGTGGGCGGGTCGGAGTCGGCGACGATCCCGGCCCCGGCCTGGATGTAGGCGACCCGGTCCCGCAGCAGGGCGGTCCGGATCGCGATGGCGGCGTCGGCGTCGCCGGCGAAGTCGAGGTAGCCCACGACGCCGCCGTACAGCCCGCGGCGGGAGACCTCGAGCTCGTCGATGATCTCCATCGCGCGCACCTTCGGGGCCCCCGACAGGGTTCCGGCGGGGAAGGCGGCCAGCACCACGTCCAGGGCGGTGCGGCCCTCGGCCACCGCCCCGGTGACGGTCGCCTCCAGGTGCATGATGTGGCTGTAGCGGCGGACCTGCATGAACTCCAGCACCTCCACCGAGCCGGGCCGGCAGACGCGGCCGAGGTCGTTGCGGCCCAGGTCGACCAGCATCACGTGCTCGGCGCGCTCCTTCGGGTCGGCCAGCAGCTCCGCCTCGTAGGCCGCGTCGGCGGCCGGGGTGTCCCCGCGCGGCTTGGAGCCGGCGATCGGGTGGGTGACCGCCATGCCGTCCTGCACCGTGACCAGGGCCTCCGGGCTGGACCCGACGATGTCGAAGCGCTGCCCGGTGCTGTCCTCCAGCCGCAGCAGGTACATGTACGGGCTCGGGTTGGTCAGCCGCAGCACCCGGTAGATGTCGAGGGCGTCGGCGGTGGTGTCGACCTCGAAGCGCTGGCTGACCACGATCTGGAAGGCCTCGCCCGCCCTGATCTCCTCGACCGCGGCTCGGATCGCGGCCTGGTACTCCCCCGAGGTCCGCTGCCGCCGGACCGGCAGCACGTTGTCGGACCGGGCCGAGACCACCGCCGACGGGGTCGGCTGCGCGAGCAGGGCGGTCATGGCGTCGAGCCGGGCCACGGCGTCGGCGTACGCCTCCGGCACCCGCTCCCCGGTGTTGTCGAAGTTGATGGCGTTGGCCACCAGCCAGACCTCGCAGGTGTGGTGGTCCAGCACGGCCAGGTCGGAGGCGAGCAGGAAGGCCAGCTCGGGCACGTGCAGGTCGTCGACGTTCCCGTCGGGCAGCCGCTCGACCCGGCGTACGGCGTCGTAGCCGAGGTAGCCCACCATCCCCGAGGTGAAGGGCGGCAGCCCTTCGGCCCGCTCGGTGTGCAGCAGCAACAGGGTCTCGCGCAGGGCCTCCAGCGGGTCGCCGCCGGTGGGCAGGCCGTCGGGGGCGTGCCCGGTCCAGACCGCGGCCCCGTCGTGCTCGGTCAGCATCGCGGCGGAGCGGACGCCGACGAAGGAGTAGCGCGACCACACGCCCTGCTCGGCCGACTCCAGCAGGTAGGTGCCCGGGCGGTCCTGGGCCAGCTTGGCGTACAGCCCGACCGCGGTCTCGGCGTCAGCCAGCAGGCGGCGGTGGACCGCGACCACCCGGCGGGTCCGGGCCAGCTCGGTGAACTCGGCCAGCGTGGGGGTGTCGGTGCCGTCGCTCATCGGCCGACCAGCCCGACCTCGACGTCGGCCGCCAGCGAGGTCGTGGCCGCCGGGCCGACCACGACGGCCAGCGGGCGGGCGTCGAAGCAGGTCCGGTCGCCGGTGTGGCAGGCGGCACCGACCTGCTCGACCTGGACCAGCAGGGTGTCGCCGTCGCAGTCCAGGCTCACCGCCCGGACCCACTGGACGTGGCCGGTGGTGTCGCCCTTGACCCAGTACTCCTCGCGGCTGCGGGACCAGAAGGTGGTCCGGCCGGTGGTCAGGGTGCGGTGCAGCGCGAGGTCGTCCATCCAGCCGACCATCAGCACCTGGCCGGTGCCGTGCTCCTGCACCACCGCGGTCACGAGTCCCGCCGCGTCCCGCTTGAGCAGCGCGGCGATCTCGGGGTCGAGGGCGTCGGTGGTCCCGTGGCCGTCGGCGGCCGGTCGGTCGGGCCCGGTGGAGCGGGAGGTCAGGTCGGTCACGCGCCCATTGTTCACGTCCGGCGTACGCTGCGCGACCGGGTTCCACGCCACCGGGCCCCGGTCGCCACGGCTCCCGAGCACGGGTGCCGGGTCGGACCGACGTGGCGAGGAAGCGGCCACCGGGCCCCGAGAGGCTAGGCTCCCTCCTTGTGACGTTTGCCAAGTCCGAGCGCTCTGAGCTCTGCGACCTCCTTCTCTCCGTCGGACCGGCCGCCCCCACGCTCTGCGCCGGCTGGGACACCCACGACCTCGCCGCCCACCTGTGGATCCGGGAGAACGACCCGGTGGGGGCCACCGGCATCGTGGCCAAGCCGCTGTCGGGACTGCTGGACCGACGGATGGGCGAGGTGCGGGCGCGCTGGGACTTCGCCGAGCTGGTCCAGCGGGTCCGCAAGGGCCCGGCCCGGTTCTCCGTCTTCGCCATCCCCGGAGTCGACGAGGGCGCCAACACCACCGAGTTCTTCGTCCACCACGAGGACGTCCGCCGCGGCGGGCCCGACCCGCGGGCGCCGCGCACAATCGATGCCGACGTCGAGGACTGGATGTGGCGGCGGTTGAAGCTGCTGGCCCGTGCCTGGTTCCGTCGGGCCGAGGTCGGGGTCGTGCTGGAGCGGCTCGTCTGCGGGACCGCGGCCGCGACGACCGAGCCGGCGACCGAGTCCGACACGATCCGGGCCGTCGGGGGCTCCCCGATCGTCACCGTCATCGGGCGCCCGAGCGAGCTGATGATCTTCGCCCACGGACGGGTGAACACCGCCGACGTCCAGCTGGTCGGCGAACCCGGTGCCGTCCAGCGTCTGCTCGACACCGACTTCGCCGTCTGAGCCCGCCCCGCCCCTCTTCCGCCCCCACCGACGCCCGACCCGAGGACGACCCATGAGCTCCCGCCCCCTCCGCATCGCCGCCGCCGTCCTGGGCGTCCTGGTCCTGCTCACCGGGCTGGTCTGGGTGGGCCAGGGGCTCAACTACATCCCCGGCAGCTTCATGACCGGCAACAAGACCTGGTTCTGGATCGGCCTGGTCGCCGTCCTGGTCGGACTGGGCCTGCTCATCGGGGGGCTCCGGCGCCCGCCGCGCTCCCGCTGAGGGTCGGCCCACCTGCCGCCTGCGTCGGACGGCGCCGCCGCCCCACGCGGTGATGCGGGCGTAACACTGCCTCACTAGATTGCTGTCGATGAGGGCAGAGCTGACGCTGGGTGCCGAGGAAGAGCTGCACCTGATCGACCTGGAGAGCTGGAAGCTGTCGGCGCGGGCGCCGCAGCTGCTGTCCAGGCTGCCGAAGGCCAACTACTCCGCCGAGATCCAGCGGACGACCGTGGAGACCAACACCGACGTCGTCGACAGCCTGGACGGGCTGCGCTCGGAGCTGCTCCGGCTCCGCCGCGGTCTGGTCGAGGTCGCTGCCCAGGACAACATCGGGATCGCCGCCGCCGGCACCGCGCCCAGTGCGGCGTACGCGGACTTCGAGCTGACCACGACCGGCCGCTACGGCCGGATGCAGGAGCAGTACCGGCTGCTGGTCGACGAGCAGCTGATCTGCGGCCTGCAGATCCACGTCGGGGTCAGCGACAAGGACATGGCCGTCCAGATCATGCAGCGGATCGCCCGGGACCTGCCCGTGCTGACCGCGCTGTCGGCGAGCTCACCGTTCTGGAACGAGGCCGACACCGGCTACTCCAGCATCCGTTCCATCATCTGGCAGCGCTGGCCCACCGCCGGGGCCACCGGCCCGGTGGGATCGGCGCAGGAGTACGAGGACCTGGTCCGCGACCTCATCAACACCGGCGTGATCGCCGACGCCAAGATGGCCTACTTCGACGTCCGACCCTCCTCGCACGCGCCGACCCTGGAGCTGCGGGTCTGCGACGCGTGCCCGATCGTGGACGACGCCATCCTGATCGCCGGTCTGTTCCGAGCCTCGATCCGCGCGGCCGAGTCCGACATCGAGGCGGGCGTCGGCTTCGACCCGGTTCCCCCGCCGGTGCACCGGGCCGCCATCTGGCGGGCCGCCCGTGGCGGCCTGTCTGGTGACCTGCTCGACAACACCCGGCACCCCAAGCCGATGACCGCCGCCCGCGCCGTACGCGCCCTGGTCGAGCGGCTCCGGCCGCAGCTGCAGGAGCTGGGCGACTGGGAGGAGGTGCACGACCTCGCCGAGACCCTGTTGGCCCGGGGGAACTCCGCCGACCGGCAGCGGGCCGCCTTCGCCGAGCGCGGCCGGCTGAACGACGTTGTGGAGCTGATCGTCGCCGAGACCCACGGCCCCGCCTCCGGCCCGCCGGTGGCCGCCCCGGCCCTGCGGCGCTACCGCACCCGGGCCGGCGACGAGGCCGTCGGGCCCAACCACCGGCCGCGGCCGGTCTACCGGGACCTGGTCGACTTCTACCGCGAGCTGGACGCCGACCGGATCTTCGCGCGCAAGAAGGCCCGCGACAGCTGGGTCGCCGACACGGGCCTCACCTTCGGGGTGGAGGGCGAGCAGCGGCCCTTCGACGTGGACCTGATGCCGCGGATCATCTCCCCGCACGAGTGGGCCGCCCTGGAGAGCGGGCTCGGTCAGCGCGCCCGCGCCATCGAGTGCTTCCTCGACGACGTCTACGGGGAGCAGCGGATCATCCACGACGGGGTGCTCAGCGCCGACCTCGTGCACGACTCCCCCGGCTGGCGCCCCGAGGCCGCGCAGCTGCCGGCCGGCACCGTCCGCGCCCCGATCATGGGCTTCGACCTGGTCCGCAACGAGTTCGGGGGCTGGCGGGTGCTGGAGGACAACGTGCGCAACCCGAGCGGGGCGGCGTACGCGATGGCCATCCGTGACCTGATGGACGACGTGATGCCCGACCTCCCCCGCCCCGAGGGGCTGCTCGACCCGCGGGCCGCGCTGCCCAAGATGCGCACCGCCCTGCTGGCCCACGCCGGTCCGGACGCCCGCGGCGCGCTCCTCTCCTCCGGCCCCGCCAGCTCAGCCTGGTTCGAGCACCGGCTGCTGGCCGAGCGGGCCGGCCTCACCCTGGTGGTGGCCGACGACCTCGACGTGGTCGGCGGGGAGGTCCGGCTGCGCCAAGGCGGGCAGCGGCTGGACGCCCTCTACCTCCGGCTCGACGACGAGCTCGTCGCGACCACCGACCGCGACGGCCGCGCCGTCGGGGCCGAGATCTTCACGGTGGCCGCGGCCGGCGGGGTGTTCCTGGCCAACGCCCCGGGCAACGGGGTCGCCGACGACAAGGCCATGTACTGCTACGTGCCCGAGCTGATCGCCTACTACCTGGGTGAGCACCCGACCCTGGAGGCCGTGCCGACCTACCGCACCAGCGAGGAGTCGGAGTACCGCACCGTGCTGGACCGGGTCGGGGAGCTCGTGACCAAGCCGGTCGACGGGCACGGCGGGATCGGGGTGCTGATCGGCCCGGACGCGAGCGCGGTCGAGGTCGCGGAGCGGCGCGCAGCCATCGCGGCGAACCCGGCGGGCTGGGTGGCCCAGGAGGTCGTCGCCCTGTCCTCGCACCCGACCCTGGCCGGCAGCATCCTGCAGCCCCGGCACGTCGACCTGCGCGTGTTCGTCTACCTCACCGGGACCGGACCTGAGGACTACACGATCGGGGACCTGGGTCTGACCCGGATGGCCCCGGATGGCAGTCTGGTCGTCAACTCCTCCCGTGGCGGCGGCGCCAAGGACACCTGGATCATCTCCGCGCCGGACGCCATCCCCGCCCCACCCGTACCCGTGGCGGGCGGGACCGGCGACCACGTCACAGACCAGAACGGATAACCATGTGCGGACTTGCGGGCGAGATCAGGTTCGACCGGCGGTACGCCGACGTCGCCGCCGTCGCTCGGATCACCGAGAAGCTGGCGCCGCGCGGCCCTGACGGCACGGGTCTGTGGTCCCGGGGTCCCGTCGCCCTGGGGCACCGGCGGCTCTCGATCATCGACCTGAGTGTCAGCGGCTCCCAGCCGATGGTCGACCCCCAGCTCGGGCTGACCCTGGCGTTCAACGGCTGCATCTACAACTACGAGCAGCTGCGCGCCGAGCTGGAGGGCGCCGGGCACCGCTTCTTCTCGCACTCCGACAGCGAGGTCATCCTCAAGGCGTACGCGCAGTGGGGTCTGGACTGCGTCGACCACTTCTTCGGGATGTTCGCGTTCGCGATCTCCGAGCACGCGTCCGGCCGGCTGGTGCTGGGGCGGGACCGGCTCGGGATCAAGCCGCTCTACCTGGACCAGACCGCCGACCGGCTGCGCTTCGCCTCCTCGCTCCCGGCCCTGCTCGCCGGCGGTGGCACCGACACCTCCATCGACCCGACCGCGCTGAGCTACTACATGTCCTTCCACAGCGTGGTGCCGGCGCCGCGGACGATCCTGAACGGCATCCGCAAGCTGCCGCCGGCCACCCTGCGGGTGATCGAGCCGGACGGCACGAGCACCGACCGGCTCTACTGGGAGCCCGACTTCAGCCGGGACCCGGCGCAGGCCGACTGGACCGAGCAGGACTGGGAGGCGGCGCTGCTCGACAGCCTCCGGACCGCGGTCGACCGCCGGATGGTGGCCGACGTCCCCGTCGGGGTGCTGCTGTCGGGCGGCATCGACTCCTCGCTGGTCGTCGCACTGTTGGCCGAGGCGGGCCAGCAGGACCTCAAGACCTTCAGCATCGGCTTCGACTCCGCCGGTGGGGAGTCGGGCGACGAGTTCGAATACAGCACGCTCGTCGCCGAGCGGTTCGGGACCGACCACCACCGCATCAAGATCGACTCCTCGCGGCTGCTGCCCGGGATCGACGCCGCGATCGGTGCCATGAGCGAGCCCATGGTCAGCCACGACTGCGTCGCCTTCTTCCTGCTCAGCCAGGACGTGGCCCGAAGCGTCAAGGTGGTGCAGTCGGGCCAGGGCGCGGACGAGGTGCTGGGCGGCTACGACTGGTACCCGCCGCTGGCCGAGGTGCCCCGCGGTGGCGCGGTCGAGGCCTACTCCCGGGTCTTCTTCGACCGTCGCTGGGACGCCATGGGTGGGGTTCTGGCCAAGGACTGGCTGCTGGACCACGACGCTCCCACCGCCTTCATCACCGACCGGTTCGGCCGGCCGGGCGCGGAGACCTCGGTCGACGCCGCGCTGCGCAACGACACCACGGTGATGCTGGTCGACGACCCGGTCAAACGGGTCGACAACATGACGATGGCCTGGGGTCTGGAGGCCCGGGTCCCGTTCCTGGACCACGAGGTCGTCGAGCTGGCCGGGCGGATCCCGCCGGGTCTGAAGCTCTCCGACGGGGGCAAGGGCGTGCTCAAGCGGGCCAGCCGTGGCGTGGTTCCCGACGAGGTCATCGACCGGACCAAGGGCTACTTCCCGGTGCCGGCCATCCGCCAGCTGGACGGACCGTACCTGAACCGGGTGCGCGACGCCCTGACCGACCCGCGAGCGAAGCAGCGGGGGCTGTTCAACCCCTCAGCCGTGGAGTCCATGCTCGCCGACCCCAACACCACCCGTACGACGCTGGGCTCCAACGCCTTGTGGCAGCTGGCGTTGCTGGAGATGTGGCTGCAGCACCACGATGTCGGCTAGCCCCGCCCCGGGCGGCCTCTCCACCGCCACCCCGGAGCTCCGGGCCGCGATGGCCATGGGCGACGCCCTCGTCGACGCCTGGGGCAGCTGGGGTCCGACGCTGAGCCCCGACTGCCGCACCATCGCCTTCGTCAGCGACCGTGGCGGCACGCCCGAGGTGTGGGTGCAGGACCTGCCCACCGACGCCGCACCCAGGCCCACCGCCCGACGGGTCAGCCTCAGCCAGGACCCGGTGGTGGCGGTCAACTGGTCCGCCGACGGGGCCTGGCTCGCCTGCTCCCTGGCCACCGACGGCGGGGTCAAGACGCAGGTCTGGGTGGTCCGGCCGGACGGGTCGGGCGCTCGCCGGATCGCCGGCTCGACCGAGCAGCACGCCGAGCTGGGTCCCTGGACCCGCAGCGGGCACCGCGTGGTGGTGACCGTGCCGGGGGTCGAGCTCGGTGCGCCCACCGAGGCGTTCCTGGTCAACCCGGCCAACGGGAAGCTGTCCCCGCTCGCCGTCGGCGACCTGATCTCGGTGCTGGACCTGTCGGTGGACGAGACCTTCGTGATCGTCAAGGACGGCCAGCGCGGCAAGCAGTTCTGTGTCGTGGTGGACCGAGCGGCCGACAGCGACCACCCCCTGCTGCCCTACCCGGCCACCGGCTCCACCGACCGGGCCATCATCCGGCCCGCACCGGCCGACGACCCGCAGCCGCTGATCGCGTACGTGGCCACCGACGCCGCCCTGCCCCGCCGCCAGCTGGTGGCCGTGCCGCTCGGTCCTCTCGGCTGGCGTGGCACCTCCGGTGTCCTGGCCTCCCGGGCCGACGCCGAGCTGGAGGGCCTGGACGCCGACGACGCGGGCCGGCTGCTGCTGCTGGTCTGGAACGTGGCCGGCGGCAGCGAGGTCGAGCTGCTGGACACCTGGACCGGGGCCTCGACCTCGGTCCCCGACGTCCCGGGCTCGGTCGTCACCGGGGCCCTGCTCAGCCGGGACGGCTCGCTCGCCCTGGTCAGCGTGGAGGGGCCGCACCGGCCCCGCGAGCTCTGGGGCCTGGACACCGCCGCGCTGGTCTGGACCCGGCTCACCGACACCCCGGAGCTGCCGCCGTACGCGCTGGTCACCCCCACGCTGGAGACCTTCACCGCCCGCGACGGCCTGCCCCTGACCGGCTGGCTCTACCGGGTGCCGGGGCGGTCGACCCCGGGGCCGACCATGCTCAGCCTGCACGGCGGCCCGGAGGCGCAGGAGCGTCCGGTCTTCAGCCCGCAGCACCAGGCGATGGCCGCGGCCGGCATCGCCGTCTTCGCGCCCAACATCCGGGGCTCCTCGGGCTTCGGGCGGGCGTTCGTGCACGCCGACGACATCCACGGCCGACGGGACGCCTTCGACGACGTCCTGGCCTGCCGCGACTTCGTGGTCGAGGCCGGGGTGGCCGAGCGGGGGGCGGTCGCGGTCACCGGACGCTCCTACGGGGGCTACCTGACCCTGGCCATGCTGGCGTTCTCCCCCGGTGAGTTCGCCACCGGCGTCGACATCTGCGGCATGTCGGACCTGCACACCTTCTACCGCGACACCGAGCCGTGGATCGCGTCGGCGGCGGTCAGCAAGTACGGCGACCCCGAGCACGACTGGGCGTTGCTGCACGCCATCTCCCCGCTGCACGCCGCGGCCAACATCGAGGTGCCGCTGCTGGTCGTGCACGGCGAGCTGGACACCAACGTGCCGCTCGGGGAGGCGCAGCAGATGGTCGCCGCCCTCCGCGAACTGGACCGCGACGTCGAGTATCTCCAGCTGGACGGGGAGGGCCACGAGTACCGCCGGGCCGACTCCCGCCGACGGCTGATGGAGACGATGCTGGTCTTCCTGGACCGCACCCTGAGAAGCTGACGCCAGTCGCGGAGATGCGGCCCACCAGGGGCCACGACGGCCCACTGGAGTCGCTTCTCCAGGGCGGTGCGGCCTGAGGCCGTATCGGGCCGGCGGGTCTCAGGCCAGCTTCTCCAGGATCAGCTCGCGCACCCGGGCCGCGTCGGCCTGACCGCGCATCTCCTTCATCACCGACCCGATCAGGGCACCGGCGGCCTGCACCTTGCCGGCGCGGACCTTCTCGGCCACCCCGGGGTTCGCCGCGATCGCCGCGTCCACCGCGGCACCGAGGGCCCCGTCGTCGGAGACCACCGCCAGCCCGCGGGCCGCGACGACCTCCGCCGGGGCGCCCTCCCCGGCGATCACCCCGTCGAACACCTGCCGGGCCAGCTTGTCGTTGATGGTCCCGCTCTCCACCAGCGCCTGGATCTCGGCCACCTGGACCGGGGTGACGCCGGTGTCCTCCAGGTCGACCCCCAGC